>NZ_DALZDK010000026.1:0-67241 GCF_031978665.1 Niallia sp.
GAAGGAAAACTATTTTCATTCCTGGGTTGAGAGCGAAAGTTCATGGTTGTTTTTACAGATGAAAAAAGCGCTAGCACCTTACATCCAATATCAGAGAATATATCATCTCCGCTACTATGGTGCGTATTACTTGCGCCTTATTCTTTCAATTAATTCTCGTTTTAAAACAGTCCTACTGCTTTCCCATCCTTGTCTACATCCATGTTTAATGCAGCTGGTTTCTTCGGTAATCCAGGCATTGTCATAACATCACCAGTTAGTGCTACTAGGAAGCCTGCACCAATAGAAGGCTTAAATTCGCGAATGGTAATTGAAAACCCTTCTGGTCTTCCAGTTAATGATGGATTATCTGATAAAGAATATTGCGTCTTCGCCATACAAATTGGAAGGTTAGTCCAGCCGAATTTTTCAAAGTCAGCAATCTGCTTCCTTGCTTTAGTCGAATATTCCACACTGCTCGCTCCATATATTTTCGTCGCAATTGTATGTATTTTTTCTTCAATCGAAGCATCCAGTGGGTATAAATGGTGGAAATCTGGTTCATTCTTATCTAATAAGGCTAACACCTTTTGAGCTAATTCCATGCCACCCTCTCCACCTTTTTCCCATACTTCTGTTAAAGCAACTGGAATTTGAGCTTGTTCACAAAGCTGTTCCAATACGTCAATTTCTGCATCTGTATCTGTCACGAATTTATTAATGGCAACAACAAATGGTAAACCGAATTCTTTAATACTTTCTACATGCTTTTGTAAATTTGCAAAGCCAGCTTTTAAAGCTTCTGTATTTTCAACCGATAATTCTTGCTTCGCAACTCCACCATGCATTTTTAGCGCACGAATCGTAGCAACAATAACGACAATTTCAGGGTTTATCTCTTTATTTCTTGACTTTATATTTAAAAACTTCTCTGCGCCTAAATCTGCCCCAAACCCTGCTTCTGTTACTACATAATCTCCTAATTTCGCAGCAGTAGTTGTGGCGATGACACTATTACAGCCATGAGCAATATTTGCAAATGGACCACCATGTATAATTGCTGGAGAGTGTTCAATTGTTTGAACCAAATTCGGCTTTACAGCGTCTTTAAGTAGTAAAGTAAGTGCACCTTCTACCTTCAAATCACCTACTGTTACAGGTTCTTTATTCACATTATAGGCAACAACCATTCGAGATAATCGTTGTTTTAAATCATTAATATCGGAGGCTAAGCACAGTACAGCCATGATTTCGGAAGCAACGGTAATATCAAATCCATCTTCTCTAGGTACTCCTTGTAAGGGACCGCCTAATCCAATTACTACTTTTCTAAGGGCACGGTCATTTAAATCAACAGCTCTTTTCCAGACAATTCTGCGCTGATCAATCCGGCATTCATTACCTTGATGAATATGATTGTCGACTAATGCTGCTAAAGCGTTGTTTGCGGTTGTGATGGCATGAAGATCTCCTGTAAAATGTAGGTTAATATCCTCCATTGGTAGTACTTGCGCATTTCCGCCCCCAGCTGCTCCTCCTTTAATGCCCATTGTTGGACCTAAAGAAGGTTCTCTCATTGCGATAACTGCTTTTTTATGTAATTTATTTAAGGCATCACCTAATCCAACTGTCACTGTCGATTTCCCTTCGCCTGCTGGAGTCGGGTTAATAGCTGTCACAAGGATAATTTTTCCTGATTTATTTTTTTTCAAGCCAGTTAATGTTTGTGAAGATATTTTCCCTTTATATTTTCCATATAATTCAATATCATCGTCTGTTAAGCCGAGCTTTTCGGCAATATGTATGATCGGTTTCATTACTGCTTGTTGAGCAATTTCGATGTCAGATTTCATTTTCATTTATACCTCCATGATTTCCTTCTGCAATTTCAGCCTTCAAATATTATTGTACAATAAAAGAGCAGTTATAAGTACACGTTTCGACAAAACCTTTATTCGTAGCGCTTAAAGTTGTTTTCTAAAAATAATTTCTGCTCTATTTCCGTCTTAGCAAATAAATTATCTTTCCAAAATTCAAAACATTATGATTGCGACATCCGCAAATCAATTTTATAATAAGCTATGTTACTAGTTGGAGACAGTATCTAATTTAGAGAATCTAATGTTTGTGTCATTTTATAATTTTTTCATATAAACCTTATGGAATTTATATAACACTACTATATCCACCATAGAAATACATAATATGTTAGATTTTTAGGAGGAGACATACGTATATGCCAATAAAAATTCCTCAGCTCTTGCCAGCACGAGAAATACTAGAAGATGAAAATATATTTGTAATGGATGAAGGTCGAGCGAAAGCCCAAGATATTCGCCCATTAAACATAATAATTTTAAACTTAATGCCGCAAAAAGAAAAAACAGAGGTTCAAATATTACGCTTGCTTGGAAATACTCCTTTACAAGTAAATATTTCCTTTTTGAGAACTGCTTCCTATGAATCCAAGAATACAAGTCCATACCATCTAGAGCAATTTTATCGAAATTTTGAAGAAATAAAATCAAATAAATACGATGGTATGATTATCACAGGAGCTCCTGTAGAGTTAATGACTTTTGAGGAAGTTGATTATTGGGAAGAGTTAACAAAAATCATGGAGTGGTCGAAAACAAATGTTACTTCAACCCTTCATATTTGTTGGGGGGCACAAGCAGCCCTATATCATCACTTCGGAATTAATAAGTATCTATTAGATCAAAAATGTTATGGAATTTATTCTCATCATGTTTTAAATCCATCGGATAAGTTAATGCGTGGCTTTGATGATAGCTTTTTAGCTCCTCATTCAAGGCATACAAATGTATCCATGGAAGAAATTAAAGAGCATCCAAACTTAGAGATTTTGTCTGCCTCAGATGATGCTGGAGTATTTATCATTAGTGGAAATAAAGGAAAACAAATCATGGTCACCGGTCACTTAGAATATGATTCTTGTACACTCGCTGAGGAGTATAAACGAGATAAAGAAAAAGGTTTAACTATTCATCTTCCACTAGGATATTTTCCAGAAAATGATCCAAGTAAAAGACCATTAAATAGTTGGCGGTCTCATGCCCATTTACTATTTTCCAACTGGCTAAACTATTATGTCTACCAAGAAACACCTTACGAATGGAAATAATATTTAAATTAAAAGCGAAGAAAAATTGCTTAGACAAGCACCTTTTCTTCGCTTCATGTATTTTTATTCAATTCTCAATCCAAATTAACTATCTATCCTATTTATCCACAAAGAGCATCGCTAAGCATATCTAATTGTCTTCCCACTCTCTTTTCTATTTTTTTACCCATTACTTAGCTGCAATGCTTAGCTATTATTGCTCCCTCCATTAGTAAAGTACACTTCTTCATATGGCTGAATAACGACAAAGCCTTCTCCTGCAAATTTCATTTGGATAGATTCTCCACTCCCTCTTCCAAAAAAGGTTTTTAGGGAGACATCTGTAACAAACTCTGGTTGAAGGTCTCCAGACCAGGCAACAGTAGCATTTGGGTCTGTGAACACAGGGTTATGTGGAGTTACTCTTAGTGTAAGAGGCTCATAGTGTGAAGTTATGGCAATCATTCCCCTTCCAGATAGATTGATATTAAATAAGCCACCAGACAGCATGCCTGCAATTCTTCGCATTAACTTAATATCCCATTTAATCGATGGCTCAAAAGCAAGTAAATCATTGCCATTTACAAAAATAGAATCTCCATTTAAATGCAGGATGGAAATTTTCTTTCCTTGGTCAGCTAAATAAAGCTTTCCATTCCCTTCTGCTTTCATTAAAGAAGCTCCTTCACCTGTTAGTGCTTTTTTGAACATTTTGCCTAGCCCATGTTCCAATATGCCCTCCCGTGTAAATCGAATATTTCCACGATAGGATACCATACTTCCTCCTTTTGCCCATATCTGATTGGTTAAATTAATTTCTAGCATTCTTTCTGTTTCTAACTCAAAAACACCCTCATTCTTATCTCTTTGCTCTGTTTTTGCCAAGAACTCCTCTAAGTCATATCTCCCCATATTATCACCTCTTTGAAAAATTGGTTAATTTAAGGATATCATCTAGCAAGTTGCATGAAAATATAAATATAGGGTAGAGATAAATATATTTAATTCAATTGCTTAAAAACATAACGATCAATGAATGATAATTTTAAATAATTTTGTAAATACTATTCCATATATATTAAATGGGTAGATTAGGATTCATCTTTTTATGAGAAAGGAGCTAATTTGTATGGAAAAAATTATTGCAGTGGAGAGAAATCATATGGGAGACATTATTAGTTTTAAAACTTCTAATGGACGAGTTATTTCTTACCGTAAAGCATTGATGGACATTGAAACAGGGGTCATAAATGGGGTAGATGTTGTTGAAAATGAAAGTGAGGAAGAAGAAATATCTTTTTCTATTATAGATAGCTTTGACAATTATCCGCCTATCTTTTAATAATTTTTTTAAAATAAAAAGGGCCATTCTCCTTAAGTATCCATGCTGCGGAATACTAGGCAGCAAATACCATTTGGAAATTGCCCTTTTTTTTAATCAATCGAGTCGTTTTTCTGCTGAATTAATTTTAACGCTTCCATATGCTCAGGATTTTCTTCGAAAAATTGGACTAAATCTCCAATGCGATCAATGGAATCCCAGCTTAAATGATGTTCTATCCCTTCTACATCTTGATAAATATTCTCTTCTTTTACGCCAATGATTCTTAGTAATTGCTCTAAGAGTTCATGTCTGTATACTAATCGTTTACCGATTTTCTTCCCTTTCGGCGTCAAAACCAAGCCCCTATATTTTTCATAAACAAGATATTCATCCTTATCCAATTTCTGAACCATTTTTGTGACAGAGGAGGGATGTACAGATAAGCCTTCCGCAATATCTGATACTCGTGCATATCCTTTATCTTCTATTAGGTTGTAAATGCGCTCAATATAGTCTTCCATACTAGGTGTCGGCAATTCAACCCCTCCTTTACCAGGATTTCTCCTTTTTTCTATTCTATTCAATCATGCTTATATATGTTTATCTATGTATGTACTGCCCTTTTTTAAACAAGAAAAATACTGCCTATATTTTAAGTAATCTTTTACGAAGCTATTTTCATAAATTTTGTTGTTCTTATTTCTAATTAATTTATTTTTCCGATTAAAAAACAACCATTTTTTACAAAATAGCCTTTACGTACAACTTGTTTTAGAGCAATACTAGTGGATAAGAAACAGCCTTTCGAAAAAGGCATGGATTAAAAGAACATTTCTTTAGCATTTTACTATAAAAAAAATGTGGAAACAAGATTCTTTCTATTGTTAGGTTCGTAACAAAAACCTCTCATCTCTACTTTCATGATTAAAATTCTTTATTACACTATTTTATCACTGCTTCGAACTCACAACCAAATCTATTCAGGGAACTCCATTTTCCAGCTAAAATACTCATTTTCTTGATTTTTTTCATATTTCATAATCGCCTCAAATTTATTCCCTTTTTTGCTTATTAATCCTTTTACAGGCGCTTTTCCATTTTTAAGCAATGCTTTAACCATTGTTTTGGTCGGTTTTTTCTTCATTGTCGCAAGAAATTTATCGTTCTTCCAAATAACGAATTTACAGCCATTCTTCCAATTACTGCAGCCAAATCCTTTTTTTCCTTCTACAACAGAATGACCACAAAGAGGACATTTCCCCAATACTTCTGTTGTTTGTTTGGCATAGGTAACTTCTTGAATAATGGTATCTTCTTCTTTCTTGATTGTTTCCACTGCATTTGTTGTAAAGTTGCTAATAATTTGCAAAAACTGCTGTTTGCTAAATTGCCCTTTTTCAATATCATAAAGAGCTTTTTCTAGCTTGCCAGTGAAATCTAAATTAAACAAATCTTTAATCGGAAAGGTTTCAACCATTCTTCTCCCTAAATCAGTACATACTAAATTCTTATTTTTCGCTTCAATATAGCCTATATCTTTTAATTTCTTAATCGTTTCTGCTCGTGTAGCTGGAGTTCCAATACTAAAACCACTTAAGATCGACAAAACATCTTCTTCGTTTTCTGCATCAAAGTTTTTTCCGCATGTTTCCATCAAACGAAGTAATGTCTTTTCCGTATGTTCTTTTGGTGGTTGGGTAGTATGGGTTGTCGTAGTTGCCTCATTCGTAAAAACTTCTTCTTTTAATTGAACCAATGGAAGCATGACATCTTTCGATTGAATTTTCTCAATCTTTTTCCATCCTTCTACTAATTGGACCTTTCCTTTCGTTATAAAGCTTCCCTTTAGTTCCACTTGCTTTATACTTGTTATAATCTTTGTCTCTTCTACCTCAGCAACGGGCATAAACTGCATTAATAATCGATTTTTTATCGCCTCATATACTTGTTCTTCCTCTTGACTTAATCGTTTAGGCAGCACATACGTAGGAATGATTGCACTATGACTTTCCACTTTTTTATTATCGAAAATTCGCTTAGATGGAAAAAATTTAATTTCCTCTTTAAATGGTAAGTCTGCTGCAAGGAGATTTACCACTTTTTCTGTTTTCATAATTAAACTTTCTTCTAATGCAATACTTGCTGTTCTTGGATATGTTATATATTTTTTTTCATAAAGACTTTGTGCAACCTTTAATACCTTATCTGCTGTCCAGCCTTTATATTTACTAGTTATATAGCCTTGAAGATTAGAAAGATTAAACAAAAATGGTGGGTATTCTCTTTTTTTCTGCACATTTTTATCTGTTACAATTGCTGTTTTGCCTTTAATCTGTTCCTCTAATTCTTTTAAATATTGTTCCTCTTTAAATTTTTCTTCTTTATTTTCTAAATAAATACCTGTATAACTGCTTCCGTCTTCCGTTAAAAATGTTGCTTGTAGTTTGTAAAAATTTTCTGGTACAAAGTTCTCTATTTCTTTATCACGATCATAGATAATTTTAAGCGTAGGAAGTAAGACCCTTCCAATATTTAAAGCCTTGCCTTTTCCCTTTTGATATTTTAAAGTTGCTACAGAAGTTAAGTTAATACCAATTAACCAATCGGCCCATTGTCTGCTGACACCAGCATCTTGAAGGGGGCGAAGTTCTTTATTAGAACGAAGATTATTTAATCCGTTTAATACTTCTTTAGGCGTCCATTCATTCAATAGTAATCGATAAACTTCTTTTTCTGTTCTTAAATTGTAAATAATACTATCACCGATCAGCTGGCCTTCTCTATCATAGTCACACGCAGAAATAATCGTATCTACATCTTGTCTTTTCATCAACCGTTGGATTATTTTAAGCTGTTTTTCTGCGCCACGATCAGGCTTATCTCTATTTTTCGGATCGGACTTTACTTTATATTGAAATTTTGTAGGGATAAACGGAAAGTTTTCTAATTTCCACGTAGACATTTTTTCATCATAGTCTTTCGCATCATTCAATTGCAATAAATGGCCAAAAGCCCATGTTACGATGTAGCCATTTCCTTCAAAATAGCCATCTTGTCTATTTTTTATTTTTAAAGCATCTGCAATATTTTTCGATACAGATGGCTTTTCCGCTAATATTAATTTCACCTATATCACCTTTTTCATTACTTGCGTTGATCGATATTTTTAATACAAGATAACATTATAATCGCAAAAAAGAGAAATGTATAGAAAGGGTAAAACTTGTAGAAATGCAAATGGAGTATTTTTGAGGTGTTTTCAACTGAAATATTCAGACGGAGACTACTTCTCTTATTAGAGTCCCCGTCAATAATTATAAATAGGTAACCTGATAGATTAGTAAGTTACCTTCAAGGATTTTTTTATTTGTAAATACTGTTCTAACTCTTTTATGACAAAAAAGACATGGGCTTGTTCTTCAAAGGAATTCCAGTCAGTAGGCAGTTTATCATGTTTAATTATTTCCTCCACTCTTTGGAGCTTACTTAAAAACAATACTGCTGTATTACCTGAATGGACACATAAACTAAGTTCTTCTAAAAAGTCTGCTATAAGCTCTCTTTGATTATCTAATGTCTCAACAGATAAAATTCGATCAAATAGCCTAGAAATGATTTCTAATTGCTTTTCTCTTATTGTAAAGTACTTGTAATAATAATTTTCTTTTCGCGAAAAATGATTTTCTACATCTCGATATGCGACTGATTTAGCAAATTGCACATCGTCTGAAGCACGTTTTAATTTTAACGCGTAGTCTTCCCTTATTTCATTTGTACGAAGATACACAACCATATCCATGAGTAGTGCTTTAAAGTATTGTTCGATAGCCTTTTGATGTACTTTCATTTCTTTATCCAGACTAGGCATATAACTATTAACAAGCAATGCTGCGCCAATTCCAATGACAATTAACCCCAACTCATTTAGCACTACATGCCAAGTCATTTGATTAGTGGAGTATATGTGGAGAATAATAACTGTACTTGTTACTACTCCTTCATTTACCTTCAGTAAAACGGTTGTTGGTATAAATAATAAGAGCAATAAACCAATAATATAGGGTTCAAAAGCAATTCCTTCAAAGAAAATATACGAAAATGGAATAGCAAGCATACATGCGATAAAACGGGAAAATGCACTATGAAGTGATTTCTTTTTTGAATTTTGTACACAAAGAATCGTTATAATCGCAGAAGATACATAGAAATCTAATTGAAAAAACTGAGCAATAGATATACCTATACTTACTGCTACTGCTGTTTTAAAAGTTCGATAACCGATTTTATAATTTTTCAAATTTCGCAAAGCTCTTTGCATTTGCATCATTAATCACAACCAGTAACTAGTAAATCATCCTGTAAAGAAGCTAACCCCGTATTTATGGTAATTTTATCACCAGGTTTTACTAATAATTCCACAACGGATCCACTAAAAGGAACACTCACATCTTTTATTTCCCCTGATAAAGTTCTAATGGTTAAAATCGTTTCCCACTCGTAGAAATAAGCTTTTTCCTTCATTAGAATCTCATTTACAGTTCCTTCAAACGGGCTAAGTATCATCTGGTCTTCTCGAGAAATTTCATAATACGGACTTTGACTGCTCTTTACAATCGTTTCAATCATTTTAATAAATCTTCCCTTTTTATTTATAGTTTTTTATCTAGTTTTGCATACGTTTATTCTATTCAAACTAAACTTGACTAATATAATAGTAATCATGTTAATAAAAACACATTTTTCTCTATAATTCAATGATTTCAAGAATAATTTTTTCATTTTTTTATAGGAAATTTCTGTATGATTAATTATCATTAAAAGCCCGTCACCACTAGGTTCTTGCCACTCAACGATGAAAGCGCGAACATCATTATTATAGAGAAGAAGCTTCCAATATTAGCATCTTTAAGGTTGTTTTCGTCAAGTTTGTTCTATTACCACAACCTGGAAACGCTTCGCCTTCCATTTGGCGATTTCCAAGTCTCCTCGTCATTAAAAAAACTAGCTGGATAGCTAGTTCACATAAAGTACTTTTTTATCTTACTGTCTGTTTGGATATACCAATTTTCTTTTTCAATAATAGTTGATACAGTTAAAATAAGAGATGGAATTTTTTCTACATTGAATACGATTAAGCCGATTTTTTTAACCATAATAACAAAGGACTCCCCATGGGAAAAAGTAGGCAAGACATTTCCTAATTGAAGGATACTTTTTACTATTGCCTGCTTGCTGTTGTCCTCCAGAACAATATTCGGTGTAAATCGCAAAATCCAATTTTCATTTTCAATCGAAAATCGATACATTTAGCCACCCTCTTATTCTGCTTCCTTTAAAAACAAAAACTGCTACTTCATCATATGTTGAAAATCATTATTTATGAACGATATTATTTAGCATAGGAAAGGCTTAAGAATTCCGCCTTGTTTTTATTGACAAATTAATTTTTATAAATTTAAACAAAGGCGATTACGAGAAAAGATAAGTATATTTTTTCTAATTTATTTATCGTATGCTAGATAATTGTATTCGCTTACTTTTCAATAAAATTTCGAGTAAACCCTTTCATTTTTTTGATTAACTTTTCGGAAAAAACACGTTGAAACCTTGACTACATATAGGGAATCGTGTATATTATAGACATCATTTAACAAAATTCAGAATAATTACTTTCTATTATTATTTTGTTCTATGAGAATATTTATTTTATAGGCACTTATGTGTCTTGAAAGGCTTAGGAGGATATTTAATATGCAAAACGGTAAAGTAAAATGGTTTAATAACGAAAAAGGATTTGGATTTATCGAAGTTGAAGGTGGAGACGACGTATTCGTACATTTCACTGCTATTCAAGGCGAAGGCTTCAAGTCATTAGAAGAAGGACAAGAAGTTTCTTTCGAAATCGTTGAAGGAAACCGCGGACCTCAAGCTGCTAATGTTGTTAAACTATAATTATTAATAAACTATATTAATAATAGTATTCAGGGAATTTTTCTAGAAAGTTATTCTTCTTGAGAAATTCCCTTTTATTTTAAATCTAATTTCATTTGATCACTTTCTATATATGTAACATTCCTATTAGGATAATCGCGCAAACAAAAAATCGAGTAGAGGGGAAAAAGTATGTTCCCCCTTACTTCGCACCTGATAGTTTTTCCCCGTATTCCTTTAGCTTATTCCCCACCGTACACTGCGATATACAAAAGCGGTGAGCTCTTCTTTTTCCATATTCTAATTTATTTTGCCCATATAAAAAACAATCTTTACAATAGTCTTTCATTAACTCATCTGCTTCTTCAATCAGTTTCTTTCGTTCCAAGCCACACCCCTCCTTTACCTCTCTGAACCTAAAGTAATTGCATTTTACTGTAGATACGTTTCCCTTCTAAGCTTTGAGTTGCAAGTTTATCTGCTTCCTTATTATCGTTTCTTGCAATAGCAGTATAAATCATATTCAATTGCATTTTTTCAATCTTCGCATCTATCCGATCAAGCCAGCTACTTAATTCTTCTTCATAGCATGGCCATTCGCCTCCTAACTGCTTCAATACTACTTGTGAATCACCTTTTACTTCACAAGTAACTCCCCTTACTTCCAGCTCCTCTAAAAGGTTTAAGGCATGGTAAAGGGCCGCATATTCTGCTTCATTGTTAGAGAGAATATCATGAAATAATTCATTTGCCCGAACTCTAAATTTCTTTTTTCCCTGTTGAAAGAATAGAACAACACCAATCCCAGCAGTTTTTGTTTCCTTATGATAGCCACCGTCAAAATAAATGGTAAAGTCATGTGGCTCTTCTTCTATTTCTTCATTTAATTTTCGTAATTCTTTTAATGTCCAGCTTGTTCCTTTTTCATCATAAAAAATAAGATCTGTCGCATCACTACGTTTCTCTAGCTCTTCCCCTATTTCAAGGGCAAGACTGGATTGGATCCAATCAGAAGTAAAGTAAACGCTCTCTTTCTTTTTTTTCATATGAAATTTATATTCCAATTTATATTTCATAACGGTACAACCTTTCTTCATAAAGTGATTCAATAAGTGGTGGATATTATTGCCCGTTAAAGCAGGATAAATGGAAACTGCTAAAGAAATAATAAAAAACATTCCCATCTCATCTTTTTTTCATTTATAATGTTTTACATCGTTTATATTGTTAATTCTTAACTTTTACGATTCAGCAAGGGCTTGTTATAAATTGGTTACATTGTTTAATGATATATATACATCTTTTACGATTTGTATGTAAACAAAATAGTAAAACAAGTTAGTTCCTAATCATTGCTTAATCATACCAAATTTTTTGGAGGTATCAAAATGATTGAAGTTTATATTGACGGTGCCAGTGCTGGAAATCCTGGCCCTAGCGGTGCTGGTGTCTTTATAAAAGGGCATGGATCTGCAGAAAAATACTCGATTCCCCTCGGATTAATGAGTAATCATGAAGCAGAATACTATGCACTAATTAAAGCATTAGAAATTTGTATAAAAAATAATTATCGAACCGTGAGCTTTCGCACAGATTCGGAGCTAGTAAGTCGTGCTGTTGAAAAAGAATTTGCAAAGAATAAATCATTTGCTCCTCTTCTGGAGAAAGCATTAAGGCTTGCAAATGAATTAGATTTATTTTTTATTAAATGGATTCCAAGTAATGATAATAAAACAGCAGATGAATTAGCAAGGCTTGCCATTAGAAAAAATAAATAATGAAGGGAAACGTCCATTTGAAAATACATACTTCCGCTAAATTTGCAGATTTGTCACTATTATTTGTTGCACTAATATGGGGTTCCACTTTTGTCATCGTTCAAAATGCAATTACTTTTTTACAACCGCTTATTTTTAATGGGATTCGCTTCTTTCTAGCAGCTCTTTTTTTATTCCTGTGGTTGCTCATTTTTAAGCCTTCCCAACTAAAGCAATTAAATATACATTGCTTAAAATCTGGATTTATTTTAGGTATATGTTTATTTATTGGCTATGCTTTTCAAACAATCGGATTAGTATACACTACGAGCGCAAAAGCAGGTTTTATAACTGGATTAAGTGTTGTGCTTGTTCCTTTATTTATGTTTCTTTTTTTGAAACAAACTTTATTGATCAATCATATTATTGGTGTTGTTATTGCTACAATTGGTCTCTATCTCTTAACCATCAGCAATGCATTTTTATTTAATATTGGTGACTTCTATGTACTAATTTGTGCCATTGGCTTTGCATTGCAAATTATCCTAACAGGAAAATATAGCAAGGAACATCCAACATTACTATTGACGATCGTCCAGCTCTTTACTGTCTCGATTTTCGGAATTATTGGAAGTTTTTTATTCGAGAACCCAAAGGCTAATTTCAAAATAGATATCATTTTCCAAAAAGAAGTAATAATTGCTTTAATCATTACTTCTGTACTGGCTACAGCTTTAGCATTTTTAATCCAAACAAGCTTACAAAAATATACCAATTCTACTAGGGTTGCATTAATTTTTGCTACTGAGCCAGTATTCGCAGCAATGACCGCATACCTCTTCAATAACGAACAGTTAACAGCTAGTGCTACGATTGGTTGTGTACTTATTTTACTTGGAATGATTTTTTCAGAATTACCGAGGAAAACATTGCTAGCTACTTTTCGAAGAGGAAAAATTATCGAAAAGTAAATAACGCAATGTTAAATTTGAGAAATTTTATCTGGATAATAAAAAGGAGACTATTATGGTGAACACTTTCACCATAATAGTTTTTTGCATTAAATTAAATCGACTTTAAAGCGGAAATAATTGATTGCTTTTTATAAAGCTCATTACTTCTTTTTTTGTTTTCAGCTCATTATCGATAAACATTTCAAGTAAGGAGACAAAAAAGCTCCCATCAAATTTCTTTTGTATTTTTAAAGTACATTCAATCGCTGTAATCACAAGCTGATCTGTAGCATTTGTATATGCTTTGCCAAAATAAATAAAACCAATTGCATCGTCACCAAAGGAAAAGCCTTTACCATCTAAAAAAAGCAAATACTCCTCTATCGTCTTCAACCTTAACGTACATTCCCCTCTATCCTTTTACCTATATGTTACTTTATATGCTGACAATTTTCTAGTTTTTTCAGCACTATTTAGCATTTTTGATGACTATTGTCACAAATTGTCTGTTTCCTTGCCGACATTTTGTATACACCCAAAAAGGATAGAGAAACAAAAAATTGCTTCTCTATCCTTTTTTATCGATGTATAAATGTCCGTTTCTTTTTTGTACATATATGTCCTAAAAAACCAATGAACACACCGAGTAAAGCACCGCCAAACACTTCTTGCGGCTGATGTCCAAGCATTTCTTTTAATTTTTTTGGTTGCTGTTCTTTATAAGCAATATTCTTATCTTTATTAATTTTATCGACTAATTCGCCTAAATCATTTACCTTTAATGTTAATTCTCCTGTTTGTCTTCTAATTCCCTGGGCATCATACATGACGATTAAGCCAAAGATTAGTGATAGGGCAAAATCAATCGTTGGTAACCCTCTCTTCAAGGCTATAAAAGTCGTTAGAGAAGACACTCCTGCAGAGTGAGAGCTTGGCATCCCACCTGTTTGAAAAAACAAGCCCTTAACCCACTTCTTAGTTTTAAAAAAATGAATAGGAATTTTTAAAAACTGAGCCATCCCAATGCTTATTAAGGCAACATATATGCCCTTATTCATCATTAATCACCTCTTACAATAGTCTCTTTATTTACGGATGATATTATTCTTACTTGCTCATACTATAATTGATTTTTTATTTCCACTACTACTTTTAAGAGGTGAATGAAATGAGTACAAAAAACCATACAAATAGAGGAAAAGCTGCTGGCGGAGTCAATCCACAAGGGTACGGTCAAGACGCTGATATAACGCCATCTCCAAAAAGCAAATTAGAAAATGCAGCGAAGAAGAAGAATACAAAATAATGCTATAAAAGATGGGGCTGTATAAAAAGCCCCATCCAGCTTGTATTATTCATTTTTTTCTTGAATGATTTCTTTAATGAATTAAGCTGGAGGGCGAACTCTTTATTTTCTTCATAATCGTCGTTTGTCTTTGATACGACAATTAAAATTTTCGCATAGTCTTTTCCATCAATGTCTATAGCTCATCGTGTGTCTGTAGCGCAATGGAACGAATTGTTTTTCTACAATTGATTTGATTATATTTAAAATCATAAATAACTAGTATGAAAAACTAACCTTTATTTAAGAGCTTAATTAGAGAGTGTTCGCCTTTACAGAGTGGCTATTTAGTTTTGTCCCAGCCTCACAAGGAATATTAATCTAACATAATAAAACCATTATTAAAATAAAGTAAGTTCTTCTTTCTTTTCTACATAATGATGAAGTCTTTTAAATTCAAGTTCTTCAAATTTTTGAATAGCTATATCTGGATTAATGTCTAAATAGCTATCTTCCAACAGACAGCTTACTGGAACATCACATTTTATTTCTGCCAATTGTCTGCTTAAATGGAGCATTTCTAAATCTGCTTCTATTTTCATCCGCTGCCCCTTAGTAAGCAACGGTAAATTAGCTAGAATTCCTTCAATATCTTGGTGAACTTGTAGAAGCTTTAAAGCTGTTTTTTCGCCTATTCCCTTTACGCCAGGATAGTTATCACTTGTATCCCCCATTAATCCCTTTAAATCGACCATTTGCTTCGGCGTAATTCCTTTTTCGTCTTGAAAACTAGATGGAGTGTAAAGCATATAGTTGCCATATCCCTTTTTTAATAATGCAACTGAAATATGATCATCCAATAATTGAAGGATATCCTGATCACCAGTTAGAATGGTAACATTTGCTTCCCCCTTCATTTGTTTCGCAATAGTCCCGATACAATCGTCAGCTTCAAATCCAGTTACACCTATATTAGGTACATTAAAGCTTTCAACAACCTCTTTTACTAAATCAAATTGTGGAATTAATTCAACAGGAGCATCAGAACGATTTGCTTTATAAGAAGGAAACATTTCCGTTCTAAATGTCGTGCTCCCCATATCCCAGCATACTGCAACATGGGAAGGACTAAAATGTTCAATTGCCGTAAAAAAATGTTTTACAAATCCATGAATCGCATTTGTGGGAATTCCTTTTGAGTTAACCATATATTGACCTGTAACAGCTGTAGCAAAAAAGGCACGGAATAATAGGGCCATTCCATCTACTAGCATTAAGTTTGCTTGTTTCTCATTGTTCAAATCGCATCTCTCCTTTTTATACATTATTCCATTATAACAGATTCACAGAAAGTTGCTGCTGGTAGCTTTTTCATCTCATACTTTCTGTCTATAAAAAAGGAGTAGCAGTATAAACACATGTTCAATTTGATTAAAATCCAATATATACAAGGGGAATTTATTCTTACTGCTTACTTATTTCTATTTCCTTAAATTCAAATGAATTTTACTTCTCTAACTGACTTGGCAAACAAGTTTCCACTTCATTTTCCTCATAAGAGATCCAATCACTAAAGCTACCTGGATAAAGCTTTACTTTATCGAATCCAGCCATTTTTAAGGATATATAATTAGGGATAGCCGTGATACCAGAACCACAGTAAACAATATATTCCTTGTCTGGCTTCAATGAAGAAAACCTTTCCTTCTGATCATCAATAGATAAAAAATAACCATTTTTTAATCCTTCTGTCCAAACAAAATTTTCCGCTCCTGGGATATGTCCACTTTTCTTATCAATTGGTTCCATTTCCCCTGTATATCGTTTATATTCCCTTGAATCAATTAGTACCTTATCTTGACCTTTTGTCTGTACTTGTAGGGAAATTTCCTGATAGGTAGCTGCCATATGGGATTGGATAATCGGTGAAAAAGAAGACTTGGAAAAAGTTAGTGTTTCTCTTGTTGTAGGATAGCCCTTCTTTATCCATTCTTTATACCCTCCATCTAAAATATAAGTGTTTGAATGACCAATATAGTTCAATAACCACCAGCATCGTCCTGCAAAAGCACCTTCCCCGTTATCATAAGCAATTACGATTGTGTCTTTGTCTACTCCGATATTCTCTAATTTCTTTACGAGTTCTTCTATGTCTGGTAACGGATGTCTTCCCCCATGTTCCCTTACTGGATTAGAGAGATCTTTTTCCAAGTGAAAATAGACACTACTTGGAATATGTCCTTCTTCATACCATTTTTCTCCTTTATCAGGGCTCTGTAAATCAAAGCGACAATCAATGATTCTAACCGATTTATTTTCTAAATTCACTCTTAACCAATCAAGATTTTTTACATATTCCATTTTTCATCCCCCTAATAAATTACTACTTACTTTTTTCTAATACCGCATCAATGTGATGTGCTTCCTGAAGAATCCATTCAAGCTTTTCAATATTTTCATGTTCTGTTAATAGTGCTGTTTTTCCATCATAATACTCTGTAACTTGTTCCATTAAATCACTCCATAATGTATCGAAATATTCATTAAATAAGCCTTCATAAAAAGAAAAAAATGAGTGTATTTGTTCTTTTACAAAGCCATTAGCATGATCATCCACCAAATTTTCTAGCTCTGTCCCCATATTCTTTCGTTCATTATTTTCAAAAAAGCTCTTTGGGTTTTTATAATACTTACTTCCAATTTTATTAAGGACAGCATCTAATTCTTTAAATGGAGCATGATACGTTAAGCTTGAATCAATTTCATTTGCTATTTCTTCTTGTAGACGAATTTCCCCATTTACAGACTGAATGAAATTCTGGACTTCGTAATAACCTTCTTTTCTTTGCTTATAAAAAATTTGATCTAGTCTTACATTTACTGCTCGTAATTCTTGTTCAAATTCAAAATTCAACTGAATTAAAAAGGAAACCGTCGCAAGCGACATTTCACTTTTCTTATTAACGCCTCGTAAAATAGATGGATGATACGCTTCTTTCAGTAATTCATTCAGTCTGAACATTACTCTTTGTTTCAAATAAAATAGCTGTTCTTCCACTTCCATTTTGAATTTTGCTAAAATATCATTAAAGCTCTTTGTCTGCATTCCAGAAAGTATATTCCTTTTTTCTTCTTCCATCCGCAATAATTCTTGCTCTGATTCCTCTTTTTTCCCATTTGCAGATTCAATTAATTTCTCTAGGAGCTGGAGTGTGCCTTCATAGTCTTTTTTTGCAGATTGAAGCATCATAGACAGCCATTCGTTTTCGATAAAATCATACATTTGCTCTTCTGCCTTTTTCATCCATTTCCCATAGATTTTGTGCTTATAATATAGGCTTGAGACTGGAAGAATTCTTGGTGCTCGTATACCATATAATTGTAACTGTTCTTGTAAATATTCCTGCACTGCAGCTTGCTCTTCTTCATCTTTCGCTAAGTCAATCGCATTAATCACAAAAAATATTTTATCTTTTTCAAATGCCTCCTTTAATCTTCCTAACTGCAGGAGAAATGCTCGGTCAGCCTTTGAAAAAGCATGATTATAGTAGCTTACGTAAAAAATACAATCTGCTTTTTTCATAAATTCAAAGCTTAATTCCGTATGTCTGCTGTTAATAGAATCTCCTCCTGGAGTATCGACGAGCGTTATCCCCTTTCTAGTAATCATACAATCAAAATAAACATCAATTGATGCCACAAAACAAGAAGTTTCTTCAACAGCAACATAATTCGAAAGCTCTTCCATGCTGATGTTAATCTCACTGCCTAATCGATTCTGATGAATCGGCAGACCTTTTATAAAGGCTTGAAGATAACGAAATTCATTCGCATATCTTTCCATAGGATTAGCAACTAACTTTTTTATTAATTTCTGTGCAGCTTCTAAGGAACTTGCTTCTTCTTTTACTAGCTGTAAATAATCATTTAACTCTGTAAGAATTTCTGCTTCTGTTTTCCATTTAACAATAACGGTTTGATGGGGATGTTCTTCATCAATTGGCAAAATTCGATTTATTGTTGCCGTTGTTGGATTTGGGGAAACGGGCAAAATTGGATAATCTAACAACGCATTAGCAAAAGAAGATTTCCCCGCACTAAAGGCACCAAATAAGCAAATAGTATAAGTTCGATTTGCAATATTTGAAGCTTTTGTCAGCAAATTCTTTGCAAGATGTGTAAATCCCTTTACATTTTGAAGATGGCTACTTAAAAAGTTTAACTGTTTTAATACCATTTCTATATTAAATTCGTATTTTTCAACGCTTTTTCGGTCTAGCTCCTTCTCTTTTTTCTTTTCCAGCTCCTTCGTTTTTTCAATAGATAATGATTGATAGGTAATCTCTTCCTTTTCTGAATCGATTAAGTTTTGCAATACTTTCGAATCACCTGGTGGAGCGATTACAAGTTGCTCAAGCTGTTCTTGCCATTCTCGCCATTGAGATAAAAGCTTTTCTTTTGTAAGCTTGATGTCTAGATACACCTGCCATTCTTCCTGTTCCTTTACAAGCTTTTCTTTCTTCTTATGTAATTGTTGCTGACGTTCTTCCTGCCACTCTGAAAAAAGCTGAGCAATTTCTTTTCTAAAGGACTGTTTTACATCATTTTCAACCATATCACAATAAACAAGAACATAGTTTTCCGAAAGCTGCGCATCCTTATTTACTAGACCTTTTAACTTATCGGGATCTACAATAGACTTTAGATTTTTAATAATTGGAAAGTAGTCAACTTTCCCCTGTTTCTCAAAAAATTGGGATAGAGGGGTAATTAATTGTATTTGGACGAGTTTTTCAAGCTCTTGATAGAATGTAAACAGTCTATCCTCTCTTACTTTTTGTGTCTTGCTTATACTTCCAAATAATCCTATTTTAAAATTTTTCTGTTCTGTTTCTAAATATGCTTTCGCTAATTCTCGAAGCTGAAAAGGCATAATATAGCCATTTTTGATAATAGAATGCCATTCATTTTCTAAAGAACCAACTATTTCTTTTTCTTTATCTTCCATTGAATCAATCGATTTAGTGACTTTTTTCAAGTTTAATTCTATTGAATGGTACATATCCTCTGTTAAATCTGCTAATTTTTCCTCCAAGGGTGCCATTCTTTCTGTATTCCTTGAATGGATAAAGGAAATATGGTCTTTATAAAGTTTTTGAAAGGATTCTTCCATGGAAATAGGAAAGATCGAATTTTTCTCTTCTATTTTTCCACTGATATATTTCTGTAACTCTACCAATCCATGATAAAAAGAGTTCGTCTCTATTAATGTTGTAAAAAATATTTTTTCAGGTTTAATTCCATAGGACAAAAAAGAATCAGAAACACTATGTTTAAAATTTTGAAAAGAAATTTCCTCTTCTCTATGCTTATCCATTTGATTAACAATTAACACAAATTTTTTCCCAGAATCAACTAGCTGTTTCGTAAAATTAAAATTTATTTCAGACTGAACATGATTATAATCAACGACATAAAAAATAATATCGGCAAGATGAACGCTAGATTCCGTTGCTAATTGGTGAGCATGATCTGTACTGTCTATCCCTGGCGTATCCATTAAAATGGTATTATCAGAAAGCAGAAGTGTATCTAATTGAACTTCTAATTGCTTAATATCCTCCAGTCTTTCTGTTGCCTGAAGAATTCGCTTTATATCTAGCACATTTTTATAGACATCTGCTTGATTAGAAGAATAAGAAATTTTTATTTGCTTGTTTCCTTTTTTTACACGGATAATATTAGCTGTTGTTGGAATGGGACTTGTTGGTAAGATTTGCGTACCAACAAGCTTATTTATCATGCTTGACTTCCCTGCAGAATAGTGCCCACAAAAAGTTAAGATAAATTCTTGGCTTATCCCTTTTTTTATTAATTCTTTCAGCCTTTGAGCAGATTGTTGATCATCATTCGCCAAAAAATATTGATAAAATGCTGTCCATTTATGTAATGTATCTGGATTCGTTGAAAGCATGATAAACTCCTTTTCGTCGTGTATTTCTTTTATTTTAACTATTTTCTACGTAACAATAAAGAAAAATTAACTGAAAATTGAAAGCGAAGACAAAATAATGAATCAGTTTTGATATTAGCTAAGAAAATAGCCAATTGGTAACAAAATAATAAAAAACTGCTTTCCCTTGTCAGCACTCCCACCTTTTGTAAGCAGTGCTGACAAGAAAAAACAGTATTCATCAGTCTTTATATGTAATTCTTTATTTAGGGTTTGATGCTTTTGTAGTATTATTTAAGACAAATTTCATAACAAATAAATAACCGATAACCGTTAAGCCAATTGGAAAAGCTACCATTCGTTACACCTCGTTTCCTTAATGAGAATAATTTTCTATCTCAATTACATATTACCATCATTGAAAATCATTTTCAATGAGAAAAATAGTCACTATTTTTAACACTTCCTACGTCAAAATACTTAATTATTAAAGAAGTTAGGAAAAATGTACCATGCAATACCTCCTGTTTTTCAATAAAATTATAAACAAAATAGGTCTATTTTATGATAAGATGTTTTTATCTAGAGGATGGGGGAATAGTTTAGTGACATTAACAAAAAGTACGACAGAAATATTAAACGCAACTATTGAAGCTGTAAAAGGTGTTATTCCCTGTGAACTACAAGTAGAGAGGCCAACTTTGACCGTATCTCCTTTTGTTTTAAAATCTTTAGGGGTATTAATAGGATTAACTGGCGATTTCCGGGGCAGAATCATTATTGACGGGAATGAGCAAGTTTTTGGTAAACTTGGTGAGTCCATGTTTGGTATGTTTTTGGAAGGAGCTATGCTTGAATCATTCTCTGGGGAATTGGGGAATATGATTGCTGGTAATTTATCTACATTTGTCTCTCAAAATGGAATTGAAATAGATATTACACCACCTACCGTTTTAGCTGGTGAAACGAAGCTATCTGGATTTGAAAAAGCATTAAGTCTGCCAATTTCTCTCCTAAATATTGGCCAATTAACCATTGTTCTTATTTTAGAAACATAAAGTTCAACTTCAATCAGCGTTTTTTCCATTCACACTGATTGAAGTTGAACTAATTTGTTTCCACTGGAAGTTTCCCTCTCTTCTTATTTCTTTCCACTTCGAGCTGACTACTTCCAGTGAATGTGAGATAAACAAACAGAAATATAGATTTTCTACCCTCTTGTTTATTTTCCCTCTACATTATTTTCTTATTATCTGTATGGCTTTGTACTTCGATTTTAATTTTATTCTCCACTTTATGCCCACAGCATTTACAAATTGTCTTTTCTTTATAGATGGTCAGGCAGTGACTACAATAATAATTTACCATATTTATCACACCCACTTCTTTATAAACATATATTAGTATATTTATCATTCGTGGAATATGTGCCGAAACTAGAAAAGATTAACCAATTTGTTATAATCGATTTATTTGCAAGGCTTTTGTAATCATTGAAAAATTAACCATTGGCTCTTTTTCTAAGAATAGTTGCGGTTTATTGTTTTAATTGATACACATCACTATATTTCTTATATAGATAATCAATTAAATATTGAGCATTTAAGCCTTCACCAGTAACATCTTTTAATATTTCAAGGGGCTTTTTCATTTTTCCATGGCGATGAATTTTTTCATTTAGCCATTCTTTTATAGGCAGTAATTCTCCTTGCTCCAATAAACGATCGAATGCAGGAAGGTCTTTTTGCATTACCTGTTTTAGTTGTGCTGCATACATATAACCGAGTGCGTAGGAAGGAAAATATCCAAAGCTCCCCCCAGCCCAATGTACGTCTTGAAGTACACCTTCCCCATCGTTTTTTGGTACGATTCCTAAATAAGAATTATATTTCTCATTCCATATCTTCGGTAAATCCTTCACTTCTATATCCCCATCAAATAACCCCTTCTCTATTTCATAACGAATCATAATATGTAATGGATAGGTTAGTTCATCTGCTTCAATTCTAATTAATGAAGGCTTTGATTCATTAATCGCTCGATAAAAATCTTCAACAGAAACTTGATCAAATTGACCGTTTGCATAAGCTTTTAATGTTTCATAATTATGTTTCCAGAAGGAAAGATTTCTGCCAACAAAATTTTCATAAAACAGGGATTGGGATTCATGAATTCCCATAGATGTTCCTGTACATAATGGAGTTCCGATTAAATCTTTGGAAATATTTTGTTCATATAGCGCGTGACCAACTTCATGAATGGTTCCAAATATAGCTACTCTGAAGTCTGATTCATCATATTTCGTCGTGATACGAACATCACCAGGATTAATTCCTGTTGCAAATGGATGAACAGTTTTATCTAAACGTCCAGCATCGAAATCATAGCCTATTTGCTTTAACACTTCTAAGCTAAAGGCTTCTTGATTTTTTTCAGAAAATGGCTCATATAAAAAGGCTGTAGACGGTTTATTTGTTGATTCTGCAATTTTTTGGACTAAGGGTACTATTTTCTCTCTAACGTTTGAAAATACTTCATCTAATATGGCTACTGTCATTCCAGGTTCATACATATCTAATAAAACATCATATTTATTGTCTGTATATCCCCAGTATTCAATAAACCGCTTATTCATTTCTACCAATTTCTCTAAATATGGCTGAAAAAGAGCAAAATCTGCCTTTTCTTTCGCTTCTTCCCACACACTTTCTGCTTTTGATTGGAGCATAACATATTCTTTATGTTCCTGTGCTGGAATCTTTTTATTACGATCAAAATCCTTTTTCATTTCCTCTACTGTTTTCCTTGTAATAGGAGAAAGCTCCTTTTGGATACTTTCTTCAGAAAGAACAGTAAGGTAGGATTTCAATTCTTCGGAAGTTGATAATTCAAACAATTCAGATGATAACACGCCAATAACTTCTGTTCGTTGATCCATTCCCTTTTTAGGTGCTCCAGTACGTAAATCCCAATAAATTAACGCAAGTGCTTCATTGTACGCACCAATTTTCTTCACATATTCTAAAAATTTTGCTTCCATCTCTTTTTGATTTATAGACAATATATTCTCCTCTTTTCTTTCGTAGTCTTCCTTTATGATACCATATCTGTAAAAAAAGCCCCATAAGTTAACAATGGTTGCAAAAAGACAACTCTAGTCAGATAACTTATGAGACAGCTACTATTTATAAACTATTTAGTTAGGTTCAACTGGTAATGCTTGAAGAACAGCATTTTTAACTAGATCCGTTTCGCCTGTATTCATACATAAATGAATGGATCCTTTGTCTTCATGTGTACGAATTAATCGACCAATGCCTTGTCGTAATCTTAAGATCATATAGGGTAGATCCACTTCTAAAAATGGATTTTCTACATTTTCCCGTTTGCTTTTATATACTGGGTCATTTGGAGGAAATGGCAAGGAATAAATAAATACGTTCTCTAACGATCTACCTGGCACATCTAATCCCTCCCATAAATTCACTGCACAAAGAATCGATTCTTCTTCATTTTGAAATTTAGACACAAGGGTACTGATTTCTCTTTCTCCTTCAAAATAGATCGGAAGAGAAAAGTTCTTTGGCAGATTTGCCTTAAAGCTAGCCAAATCTTCTTTACTATTGAAAAGGACAAGAGAACGCCCATCTGCTTTTATCAATTCTTCAAAACAATATGCTTGTTTTTGACTGTTCGCTTCTTTTTCAAAGGACTTGAGATGAACATTCATATTTTCTTCATAGTCAAATGGAGAATCCACAGAACAAGTTAAATAATTAGATGCTCCAATACTTTTCGCCATATAATCAAAGGATTTGTTTTCAGACAGTGTCGCAGAGGAGAAGATAATTGGCTTTTGTTGACTAAATACTTCTTCTTGCATAAGGTCTTGAACAAGTCGTGGCATAATAACAAGGGTTCTTTCACCGTTTGTTTCTTCAAACCATGTTATTCCATTCATTTCCTTTAAAAATAAGCCTAATGAATGAGAAATCTGTTCTAAATATTCTTCAACTACTTTTAAGTCGTATTCATTAATAACGTACATTTCACTTTCGAAAACAAGCTCTTCTTCTAACTCTGAAATATATCCAGCTAACTTTTTTCCAGCTTTCATAACATGGTCTGTTTTTTTAATTTCTTGCTTATCAGAGCCTTCTGCTTTATAAGAGGCATCTGTTAATTCTCTGAAAAACTGTTCGTTTTGGTAGATTGTTTCTTCAATTAAGTTTAATGTTTTCTCTCGTACATCATTTGCCATTAAACGAGTTAAAAGATTTTCTAAATTTTGCTCTGTTAAACGATATGTTAAAGCATTTTGCGCTGCATATTCTAATAAATGTCCTTCATCAAAAACTACACATGCACTGTCAGGCAATAATGGTAGCTGCCCTTCTCGTTTTCTAGATTCTTTTGTCCAAATATGCTCCATATAAAAATCATGGGAACAAATGATTAAATCACTAGCATTTCGATAATAGTCTCTGTGCAATGTTTGCCCACAACGATGGCGTTTATCGCATGTAAAACAATCTTGCATAGAATCCCATGCTACGCCTTCCCAATCTTTATCATTCAAATCTGGATAATCCTTTCTATCCCCATAAGGTGCAAAGGACTGCATAGACCCTGTTCCGTGAACGAATTCTGGAAGACTGTCATAAATCGAATTATACGTATCTTCAAAGGTAATTTTTTGATCCAATTTCGTTAAGCATAAATACTGATTCCGAGATTTTGCCAAACGAACATCAATATTTAACCCAAGTGCTTTCTCTAGCTTGGCAATATCGCCTTCTTTTTTTACAAGCTGTTCGATTAATGTTTCATCTGAACAAGCAATAATAGCAGGCTTGTTTACATAACGAGCATAACAAATACTATATAATAAATAAACAAACGTTTTCCCTGTTCCTACCCCAGCCTCTGCAAAAATCGTTTTCTTCTCTTTAAATGCTTTCTCTAATTGATAAGCCATATAAACCTGCTCATCACGCAATTCATACCCTGCTTCCGGAAGAATGTCATAAAAGACATCACCAATCCATTCTCCCAATTTATCATAAAAAGATTCTGTTTTTGATACCTCAAATGGCATGCTATTTTGCATGGATACCCCTCCGACATTACGAAATGTTCTTCCTTTTTCTCTTTTTTCTATATAAAAACATTACCACTAAAATTTCTCATAGCAAATCCTAATCATAGACAATTTTGAACCAATATTCAAGTGAAAGGAGGGTTGCCTCAAAAGAATTTGGCACCCTCCTCTAAAATCCACTTTTTTATTTTGAAATTCAAACAGTATTTTGTATTTTCGTTTAAGTAATTGTTATTAGAAATTATCAAAATAGAAAATCAATCGGCTCATTCTAAAATCAATATTTGTAAGAACTGTTTTTCTTATCCTCTGTCTCTTGACAAGGAATATGACATTGCTTGCTGCACCATTTGTTGGGCATTGGATAGTTGCTGGATGACGTTTTCGTCAGCAACTCCTTCTCCCGTCATTAGATCCATAGACGAATTTAACGCGTCCATTATCTTTGTATAATCTACTGTGCTATCTATCATAAATATTCCCTCCAGAAAATTACGTATAGAATAAATATATACTGATACGCAAAAAATATACTTATCGACAGCATGTAATCTTTTAAAGGGCCTATTTATTTTTTTAATCTCTTTTTCGCTTACCCCAATATTGGTAGTAGTCCGTTCTGATAAAGCCATTAAATAACTTACGTTTCTTTGTTGCTTTTTTGCCATAATGGGTTTCAAACTCTTCGTCACTTGTAAGCATATAAATGGACCAAGTCTCAAGTAGTGCAAAAGCCTGCCCCATTTCCTGGTACATTTTTTGAACAGATGGCTTATCTCCTAGTCTCTCTCCGTATGGAGGATTCCCAACAATTACACCATTTTCTTGCACAGTGGTAAAATCTTTTACTTGCATTTGCTTAAAGGTAATAATATCTCCTAGTCCAGCCTCAAATGCATTTTCTTGTGCTATCTTAATCATACGATGATCAATATCAGACCCAAAAATTTCGAGTGGTTGATCATATTTCGCGTTATCCTCCGCTTCTGTCCGAACCTCATCCCATACTTCGCTTGGCATCCAATCCCAACTTTCAGAAATAAAATCTCGATTAAAGCCAGGTGCAATATTTTGTCCAATTAAAGCAGCTTCGATTGGAATTGTGCCAGATCCACAAAAAGGATCAACAAATGGACGATCAGCTGTCCAATTTGTTAATAAAATTAAAGCGGCAGCAAGCGTTTCTTTTAATGGAGCTTCCCCTTGACCTGCGCGATATCCTCTTTTATGAAGACCTTGACCAGATGTATCAATCGTCAATGTCACGATATCCTTTAATATCGCAACCTCTATCTTAAATAAAGCACCATTTTCCTCTAGCCATCCGGTTTTCTTATAGTGAGAGCTTACTCGATTAACGATAGCTTTCTTTACAATTGCTTGACAATCAGATACGCTGAAAAGCTTTGATTTTACTGATTTACCTGAAACAGGAAACTGTGCGTTTACAGGAAGATACTCCTCCCAACGAATCGCTTTTGTCTTTTCAAAAAGCTCGTCAAAAGTAGTTGCTTTAAATTCCGCTACTTTAATCTTTACCCGGTCTGCTGTGCGAAGCCACATATTGCTTCTTGCAATCGCTTTTTCATCACCTTTAAATAATACTTTGCCATTATCTACAATACATTCATAGCCTAGCTCTCTTACTTCTTTTGCAACTACTGCTTCAAGACCCATGGCAGCAGTAGCTATTAAATCAAAATTTCTCATAAGTTCTCCTTCATAATCATTAAAAAATTTCATCCTATGTACGAATGGGTTGCTATTCTTTCCATCTATCCATTATAAATTATACTCCATATAAAAAGGATGACCAGATTATATGAATGACATACTGCGTCGAATCGAAATCCTAGCAGTATATCAGACACAAAACTCCGTGTCACCCTTTGTAATTTGATCATCCATCATAAATCAACATAAACGCTTTATAAGCCATGTTCTGTTCCTCTGTACTCATACGACTTTAACATCTCGTACAAAGGCGGTAATCATCTATCTACAGAAAATAATTTCTGTCCTTCTCTTCCGTTCATTTCCTCAGAGAAAGTTCCCCTACCATAATTTGGGTTTCTCGCTCGTGGGGTTTACCTCGTTCCACCCTTATCATTTCTGACAAGGCTACGTCACTGTGGCACTTTCAAGGTATTCATACCATATCCAGAGGACTTAGGTATTTTCCCTGCCGTCAGCATATACATGCTGCCCTAGCTTATTTTTTGACTAGGCACGAACACTACAAGCATCTCAGCCTGTGCGAGCATGGACTTTCCTCTACAAACAAAGTTTGCAGCGATTACCAAAGCGTTTTATTGATACAATAGCTATTATAGTTGTTTTACCTATCTAATGCAATGGTTATTATAGGTAATTATAGTATTCTTTTGAGTTGTAAACAGTTTTAGCTTTTTGGAATGGAAAATCAATCGTATAACTTACTGCCAAACACATGCTTTTCTAAATTTGATAATCTCTTTAAGATATCAAAATTAGTAGTACCAGCTGTAGTAGGTGCAGGCTGTCTACGACTAGCTTCCTCTGCTTGCTTCTTCAAACGTAAATTCTCTTGTTGCAGTTCTTCAATTTCTTGATGCAGTGTTTCATAATCCTTAATAATTAAATCCAAAAATTTATCTACATCTTCTGGTTTATACCCTCTTACACTTGTTTTAAATTCTTTTTCCAAAATATCTTTTGCTGTTAATTTCATTTTATCTGATAGCATTTATCGCTCACCTCAGTCGATTCCCATTTATCTCAATTATTTTTTCAAATATACGCCATTTTGTCAATAAATCTATTAATACTCTTCATTAAACCTTACTTCTTCCACTATATCTTGTAAATCTGAAAATTGAATTTTACGAATTTCATATTTGTTTTGTTGTTGATACATTTGAGCAAGTTCGTATAAATACTTGGGACTGCCAGGATTCTCTTCGTCATAAAATAGGAGAAGCGCATCACTCTTTTTAAGTAAAAATATATTTTTATCTCTTAATTGCTGAGGATTTTCATAAGGCTTCTTTGAAACAGAGTCAACAAAATCAGCCTGCATGATTATTTCTTCATACCATTCTTGATTTGCTTCTTTCCAGTTCTGTTCCTGTTCGAGAAAAGGAGTAATGACACCTAGTTTTAAGTCTGGAAATTCTTCCATTTGCAAATCATATACCACTTCAGCAGCCCACAGTTCTGTGCCAAGTTGGCCACTAATTAGTACCCATTCGAGTCCTTCTTCCAGCATTATCTGCAAATTTTTTTTGATCGCTAACTTTATGTATTCTACAGCTGGTTCTTCTCGCTTAAATATTCCAATCTCAAAAGGCTTATAGCCAGAAATGACGGCTATTTTCATAATCGTATAAGTAACTCCTTCACATTAACCGTTGTTACTATAAAATATATCATAAATATAATAACCCATAAAGAATAAACGCTCTTTAAATAAAGAGTATTTTTTAACAGCTAGTCTTTCATGACTGTTCTCATTATATGTTTAGTATTCGATAAAATGAGCGAAAATAATCCGTTATATAAAATTTTTGACTCTTTTCATAAAGTTAGTTGCTATTTTCCAACAAATAAAAAAAGAAAAGCAAAGGATAATCGTTTTCAAAATAGAAACAAGGATCGAATAAACAGATCCTTGTTTCGCCTTACTTATCTTCTTCTGAATGGAAATGCGCCAGGCATACCAGTTGTTTGACCTGGGAACATTTGACCAGTTGCTGTAAATGGAGTCCCTCCAGTTGTTGGAAAAGCGGGAGCTGTAGGTGCTACAGGAGCAGCTGGAAATGGAGCTGGAGCTGAACCCATATTAGCTTGCGTATTCGTTACCACAGTCTCAGTAGATTGAGTGTGTGGGAAAAAATGTTGATGCTCATAGTTCACATGGTTAACTGTAGTAGTATGAGTTGGGTGAATATGTGGCACAATATTATTAGAAAAAGTGTTATTTACACAACATTTAGTTGGATGAACTACTGCTGGTAAAATATTATTCGGTTTGCAATGCATAAGAAAATCTCCTCTCAAAATTTAGTTATCTTACAGTAACAACTTATGTTGAAAGGGATAATCTTGTACTAATACAAATACCTATTTTGCATGAAAATTACCAGCTAGTTTAAAAAGCATCCAAAAGTTTCATTGCTCCCCAAACTTTACGGAATAGTTATAAATGCGCATAAAAGCTGTCTTTTAGAGTTGTAAATAAGACAATTGTCAAACAAATAAGAACAAAAAACATACACAAAACCACTTTATACAAGTTCGTTCACTCCAAATTAGTAATTTCATTTATTCTATTGGTATTTCTATGAAATCAACTTGTCGTAAAGCTTCTACTTAAGAAAACAATTAACTTCGAGAACTTGCCTTTAGTATAAATGAACCAATTACTATTTTAATAGGGAATGGTCGTACAAACAACTAGGTTATTGATGGAATAATTGATTTCTTTTAATCATATGCAGTTTTCTTTCAAGTCGTTCACGTCTTTTTTGAAGCTCAAGCATCACTTTCTCTAGCTCGTATTGATTATTTACGAGTTGCTGTGCTTTATTTGTATAGATTAATGCCATATGAAGATTTTTCTCTTTATGTTCTGCTAATTTTGCAAGCTCTACTAAAGAATGTAAAACTATTACTAATTTGGTTTCGTTCGAATATGTTTCAACAATTTTGCGCCAAAGCGCAGAAGCATCCTCAAACTTCTTCTCTCTTTTAAACTCTTTAGCCAATAGAAAGGCAGCCTCTAGTACCTCTTCTTTATCCTGCTCCTTAATACTCTGTAAATTTTGCTTTGCTATGTCAGTCTGACCGATAACGGCATACCATTTTCCTACTTCTAGCGCTTCTTTCGCGCTAATTTTTTGATCTTTTCTTAACAATTGATAACTTAAATGGGTATATAAAGTGATGAGAGAAAGGATATCTATTTCATTATGTTTTAAAATACCAAGCATTCCTTCTGGATTTTTACGTTCCACAAAATCAAAATAAATCATAGGTGCGAGAAATCCAGGAATGTCATCCTTCCGTTTTACTCCAAGAATTTCTTCCTCGACTATAGCCAATTTTGTTCTATCCAATCGATGTTTCCACATCCGCCGTGCTCCATGGTATAAATCGAAATGGCCAAATTCAGGGAGCTTTGGCACGTGCTCTTTAATTAAGGTATGTCTTGTTTTTACTTGTGGCCAATCAAAGGCCTTGCCATTATACGTAACTAGTGTTGTATAGTCTACGTTCTCTAGAAAACTATTAAATAAAGGTACTTCTGCTCCAGGATGCGGTAATATATGCTGTTTCAATACAATCTCGTTTTCTATTAATTGTGCATATCCAAGAATAAAAATAGTATTTCCTGCTCCACCTCCAAGACCAGTCGTTTCCGTGTCAAAAAAGAAGAGCTCCTTTGCTTGATGTCCTTTTGCAGAAAGAGGATGGTCATAATTCACTTTATTCCATTCATCTACTACGTGGCAAAACTCCCGGAATGTATAATTCCCATGTTTATAGTCAAGAGGATATCGCACTTCACGTATCAAACAATATTCCTGATCCAACCAATAAGAATGAACATTTTCCTGCTCCCACTGCTCGATAAACGGAATTATTTCCCCATTCAGCTCGTTATTTTTCACAGGGACGGTCTGTTCTTCTTTTTTTATATGAGACTTCATTCTGCTCAATTTATTTTTAATCGACATATTAATCCCCTTATTTGAAAAAATCACTATCCTCCAAGAGCGAGAGGATTCGAATTACATCCCGTTTACTGTTATTTGAATGGCTCTCTGTTCCGATACAGGAAGGACAACCATATTCACACGAACAATTTTTCACCATTTTTTTTGCTTCTCTTAAAACAGCTGGCATTTCTTCATAAATTTTTTTACTTAAGCCAATCCCACCAGGATATTGATCATAAAAGAAAATCGTCGCTTTTTCATTATGCTCTGCTTTCACCTGAGGAACTACATGCAAGTCAGATGGGTCAGCCATTACAAGTAGTGGTGATATATGTTTTAATGCATGGGCAGCACCGATTAGCCCTTGTTCTGTTTGCTCTTGTTCCCAATTTAAATTCTCTTGCTGAAAAGAAATCCACGCGGCGTTCGTATGAAGCTCTTCTTCAGGTAGTGTAATTGGTCCGGAACCTATATTCTCATGTGTTTCAAATTTAATTTTTTTAAAGATTGTACTCATTGCTACAATACTAACATCGCCAAAGCCTGTTTCTGCTTTAGAATAATTATTCCTGTTATCTTCTTCTAAAACTTTGAGGGATACTGCTAAATTTGCATCAGTATAATAATCGACACTTACCTCGCGAACATATGCTTTTTTCTCTTCCCAATCAAGCTTCTCCACTTGGTATTGAATCCCTTGATGCATGTAGATGGCTTCTTCATGTAATAGTGTCATTGCAGAAAAGCGATCGCTTTCTCCAATCACCCTGCTTTTGCTTACATCGGAAATATCAATAATGATAATATTTTCTTGTGAAGCAGAACGAAGACTTATATTATGTGCTGGAAAAGAATCATTCATCCAATACCATTTATCCCCATTTTGAAAGAGGATTCGCTCTTCGGTTAAGAACTCGAGTATTTCAGTTATTTCACAAGCTCCGAATGTGTCCCCTTCTTTAAAAGGAAGCTCATAAGCCGCGCATTTCATATGGTCGATTAAAATGATAAGATTATCAGGGTTGATTCTCGCCGTTTCAGGATTTCTACTAAAAAAATAGTCAGGATTAGCGACCATATACTGATCAAGGGGACTAGAACTTGCAACCATGATCACAAGTGATTCATCGTGTCTACGTCCAGCTCGTCCAGCCTGTTGCCAAGAGCTCGCAATTGTCCCGGGATACCCTGTCATTACACATGCTTGAAGTTGTCCAATATCAACGCCAAGTTCTAATGCATTTGTGCTGACAACTCCATATATATTCCCCTGTCTCAATCCTTGCTCAATTTCTCTTCTTTCCGTTGGTAAATATCCTCCTCTATAGCCTCGGATTGATTTCGGACCAAGCTGAAATTTCACAAGCTCCTGTAAATACGTTAGCAAAATCTCTACACGTACCCGACTTTTGGCAAACACGATTGTTTGAATTTTATTTTTTAATAACTCACCTGCTATTTGCCGTACTTCTAACGTTGCACTTCTCCTAATATTTAAAGGTATATTCACAATAGGTGGATTATAAAAAACAAAATGTTTCTTTCCGCTTGGAGCACCATTGTTATCTATGAGATTAACCCGCTGTTCGGTTAAATTTTCTGCTAATTCCTTTGGATTTGCAATGGTAGCAGATGTACAAACAAAAACAGGGTTACTGCCATAGAACGCACATATACGTTTTAACCTTCTTATAACATTCGCTACATGACTACCGAAAACTCCTCTATAAATATGCAATTCATCAATAATGACGTATTTCAAGTTTTCAAATAAAGATACCCACTTTGTATGATGTGGCAAAATGGCTGAGTGAAGCATGTCCGGATTTGTGATAACGATATGCCCTGCTTTGCGAACTTTCTGCCTAATAGAAGCTGGGGTATCCCCGTCATATGTATAGCTATTTATTTGTAATTCTGCACTTTCAATTAACTCATTCAATTCGCTTTTCTGATCTTGCGCAAGTGCTTTTGTAGGAAACATATACAATGCTCTCGCGTTTTTATTCTCAGCAATCGACTGGATAACAGGAAGATTATAGCATAGTGTTTTTCCAGATGCAGTTGGAGTGACGGCAACAACACTATTCCCTTCCCGAATCGCCTGATAGGATGAGGATTGATGTGTATATAATCGATTAATGCCACGCCTTTGCAAAGCATCTTTTAAATTTGGGATTAAATCATCGGGAAGCGGAACTGTTACGGCTTCTTTCGCTTCAATTGTATGCCAATAGGAAATTCGTTCTTTATATTCTTCCATTGTTTTTAATTCTTTTATAATCTCTTGAAGGTTTTTACGTACTTTCATTATTGGTTCACCTCTATAACATCTATTTTACCGAATGGACGTTCGATTTTAAAGAGGTTTTCAAAAGAAAATAGCAGCCATTATTTGTTAGTTATGCTCAACAAATGAGCAAATAGCTTTTGCTAACTCATTAGGAGCTTCCTGCATGCTCATATGCCCTGTTTCTAATCTGAATTCTGTAATATTAGGACTTGATGCAGAAGCTACACGATCCAATGGAACCACTTTATCTTTTGTACCCTTTAGTAATAACACAGGAAGCTTTGATTTTTCCACAACAATATTTCTATCTGGTCTTTTTCTCATAGCTGCTTGCGTTTCCATTGCTGCTATTGTGTCGGTACCATAGCCAATTCTCTTTGCCTTTTCCACTTCGCTAGGTAACTTCGTAAGCGACTCGTCTGCAAACAGATTAGGGATAAGACCATTAACAAACTCCTCTATCCCGATATCCTGAATCTTTCGAATGGCGTTTAATCTTCCGTCCTTTCCTTCTTCTGTATCAGGATAAGCGGTTGAATGTATTAAGCCAAACCCCTTTAGACTATCTTCAAAAAGTTCGGCAAAAGCCAATGTTACATAGCCACCAAGTGAATGCCCAAACATATATGCTTTATCCACCTCTAATTCCGCTAATAACTCTTTGATGTCCTTTGCTAAATCTTCTATCTCAAAGGGTTCTCCACTAAAAGTAGAGGAGCCATGTCCTCTGAGATCAACTGCTATCACATGATATTTATCACTAAGCAACGGAATAACATACTCCCAGTAGTCAATACTCCCACAAAAGCCATGGATTAATATAATGTTTTCTCCTTTGCCTTGTTCTTTATAGAACAATTGTTCATTCCCAACTGTAATTTTTGTCATTTTCAATAACTTCCTTTCTTCCTCGTTTCATTTAATATAGCACTTTTTTAATAAGCCGATAAACCATAACTCTTCTTGGCATGCTTTTAGCCTCCTTTAGGAACTAGCATGGTATCGCCTATCTTGCTACCCCCTTGGTGTCTTCGTGAATTCGAGCTGCTCAATATTTAAAAAAATTTATCTTCTAATGAAAATGAAACTCTTTTCGAAAACAGTCTAAGTAAAAAAAGTCTTAGGAACCAATCTTTTTTATAAGACATAGTATAACTAGAGAAGAGCCTATTCATTTGCATTATTTCTCCCTGCAAGGAGAATACATTCACTGATTTAATGTTTATGTTTTATGTAAGGAGTGATTTACTATGTCTTCAAACTTCCCGATTGACCCAAACAAAAAAGAAAAAACACCTCAAGCCTTTAATGGATTCATGCGTTCCATGAATCAGTTTTTTCAAGAAAAGCCTGTGAAAAATTTTCTTCAGCAAATGGATGAATTTTTTAGCAATCCATTTCCAAACATGACTTTTCCCATTAGTGTGAATGAAACGGACAGTGCAACGGTCATTAAAGCGGAACTACCAGGAATTAACAAAGAACAAATCCAGCTTGACATCTACGATCACTATTTAACAATTAGTGTAAATCATCAGGAAATCATTACAGAAGAAAATACGCAATCAAAAACTTTTCATACAAGTCAAACGTTTAAAAAAAGCAGCAGAAGCATAACATTTCCTCATCCTATTGACGAAAAGAAAGTGAAAGCAATGTACCAAAATGGCTTGCTGACTATTAACGTTCCAAAACAAAAAGGAAAAAAAATAATGATTGAAGACCAAAGTTCATAAAATCAAAAAGAGTAAATAATACATCATTTGCACATATTAATAATGGATGTTAAAAGAAATACACTCTCCTTCCCTAAACGCATGAAGGAGAGATTCCTTTTACCTCCATAATTTCTTCTAATCTTACTTCCTGAGGTGATATGATGAGTTATAAAGATCAGTTAGATTCTCATTCTGCGCTTTTCCATCACAATTGGACGAGACCAAAACGTTCTAAGTCCCAAGTAAATGGGCATACGCAAATGTCTCAAACGAATATCATTCTAAGAAGTAATGCAAAAGCACACCGCTGGTAAGAAGAGAAAAAGAAATGGAGGCTGTCGCTTGACAGCCTCTTTATATTTCTAGAAAAAACATTATACCTTAAAGATTCCGCCGACTCCCTTAACTAATCCCGTTACCTGATTCATTGCGTTCATCATCAAACCAGCCGTATCCATCATTTTATTAAAGTCTAAAGAACCATCTTGTGATTTAAAAGAATTCATAATGCTTTTCACATTCCCTTGCTTTTTTGGAATAAATGACTGCTTTGGATATGGATTCATAAAACCTTGGTTTGGATTCATATAATTTTGCGAGTAACTATTCATTTCTGGATTCTCCATATAATGCAATGGATTTTGAAAAATCTCTTGGGAGCTGCTTTTATACGCATTTTGCGGGTGATAATAGCTTGGTTGATTGTTTAGATAATTGGGTTGCATTGGCATGTTGTAGAAGTTCTGTCCGTTCATCCCCGCCCCATTCCATTGTCCTTGGTTTATATACGGATGGTATTGTCTATTTTCACTAAACATTGATTGGGTATATGGTGGAGTATAAGCGTTCAGATAAGGCGCATTCCCTCTTTGTTGATTAGATGCTCTATACATGAAATTCTATCCTCCCACATTAAAGATATCCTCCTCTACTATATGATGATTTCGCCTATATTGTGCATTCATTATTATAAATGGCTTTTTATCAAATAAACGGAGACAAAAAATTTACCCAAAAGAAGAAAAAAGCAAAAAAAAAAGAGAATTTTCATCTCCCTTTTGACATTTCCTATTGATTTTCCACTTTTAAAGCATCTAGTAATGTTTGCAATATATATTTTACAGATTTCGCTGAATCGAGAAAACGTTTCTTGCTTGTTTGTGCAAAAAAAGCTTGAATTGAAATAATTTCTATGTGATCAGATGCAGTATCGATCTGAATCGAATTCAAATAATCTGGTTTGAATTGTCGTACCCACGCTTTGGCCAGTTCTTTCCATTCATCATTTAGCTGCTTGATTCGATTTGCAAAAGGACGAACGATTTCATAAAAATCCTCATTTACTCCTGTTTCCTTTACTTTGTAAAACATTTTTACCGAATAGTCGACTGCCTCTAAAAGTTTCTCTGTATGTTCCATCAATTGATGATTTTCAGTCAATTTTGCCACTCCATTTACCTATAATCGTTAATCTCTTCATTTTAACGATTTATTTAGCTAAGTTCAAGTAAAGAGGCAATTGTCTTGCATACGGAGACACACCAGAAGAAACGTCCATTTGACCAGTAGAAATTTTTTTCTCAAAAGTAGTCATTCCTTTTTCTATTTCATTTAAAGAAGTGATATGCTCCTGTATAAGCTGCATGTTTTGATTTTTTGATTTTAAAAGTGTCTCATCTAATGAATCTAACTCTTCTTGGATTTCTTCTAACATAATCAATAACTTTTCTTTTGTATAAGTATTTTCCATGCAAATCCCTCCAAGCTATTTTAATACATACTCATTTCTCTTTTTTTATTCACTATCCTGCATGCTTGACAAAACTAGAAGAGATTCGCCAAAGAAAGTATATTTTCTTATTACCGGTTTATAATTCGACAAAAACGCCGATAAAATTGCTAAATCCATTTGTTTTCCTGACGAATTAGTTTATGTAATTGCTGCTGTTTTTTCAAGTACCAATCCGTTATAAGCATAGGTTCACTATGCTCGCTAATTTCCCGCCAACTTTTCTTCACTTTCTTTTGATACCAATCCTCCCTTTTCCACTCTCGATGTGTTACAACTGGATAAACAGCACGCAACATAGGTGTTGTATTGGCTAATTTTGGGTATATAATCTTTTCATAATCATGCCTTGAACCAGTATGCTCTATTTTTCTTGCAAAATCATAGAACTCTTGATATAAATTAGGTTTATATAAAAGGCTTGCTAATGTATTACCTAACTTAATTCGTTCATTAAGAGAAGTAAAGTTAGCAACACTGGCCCCATAAAGTTTCCCATGTAAAGTCGGAAATAGTACTGCGTTAAAGTGAAGAAGATCTTGAAAAAGATAGGGTAGAAAATGGAAAACACTATGCTTGATTCTTGCATTTTTAATCACAGGCTTTTGAATAACATTTTGTTCATTAATAATCAAACTATTCATTAATCTTTGCTTATTCTTTTTCTCCCAGAATTCCATCCATTCTTCTTCCATAAAGTTGGAAACCTGAAAAAATTTTAATAAATGAAACATTGGCAAGTTTATTTTCGTCGAATATTCATAGAGTAATAATTGAGGATAGGCATCATTAAAAATGAGCCAATTTGCTTTCTCATAGGTTAAGTATATTTGCTGCCTTTTTTTCTGGCTAACTACTTGCGGAATCCATACTCCATTTAGATCACACATATTCCAGCCAGCATTACGGGAAACTTGGCTTGCAAGAAAAGCCCATTGTATTTCTTGATTTTTGTTATAATAACGGAGATAGGCATTTGTTCTTGAAATATTGTCTAAGTTGCACTTATCGGTAATTAGTCTTATTCTAGTTATAAGTTTTTCTTCATCTATTGAAGAAAAATATGATTTTTTACCTATCAAAATGTTCACCTCTTATGAACGCTTTATGGTATTATTGTTTGTTGATTGCAATAAGTTATACTTTGAAAGAATCTTTGTGAGGTGAAAAAATGAAGATTCATTATCCCAACGGGAAAAGATATACTCCGGTAAATAATATAAATACTAGGCCGCAAAAAAAAATAAGTTATAGTAACCGGGGAATGACTTTAGAGGATGATCTGAATGAAACAAATAAATATTATTTAGAATTCGGCAAGGCAGTTATACATAAGAAGCCTACTCCCGTTCAAATTGTTCAGGTCGATTATCCGAAAAGAAGTGCTGCAGTCATTAAAGAAGCATATTTCAAACAAGCTTCGACTACAGACTATAATGGTGTTTATAAAGGAAAATATATTGACTTTGAAGCGAAAGAAACGAAGCATACTACTTCTTTTCCGCTAAATAACTTCCATGAACACCAAATTAACCATATGCGGATGGTATGTGAGCAACAAGGAATTTGCTTTGTCATTATCTCCTTCTCTGAAACGAATGAAATATTCTATCTGGGTGCAGAAAAACTCTTTATGTTTTGGGAAAGAATGATAAATGGCGGAAGAAAATCGATTACGAAACAAGAATTAGCAATCAATGGTCATTCTATTAACTTAGGTTATCAGCCTCGAATTGACTATATTAAAGTGATTGATACGATTTATAAATTAAAATAATTCCTTTTGTTTTTCAAAGAAAGGTAGGAAATAAACATGACAGATAAATATCAAACGCGTGAGGAGCGCCGCAAACAACTTGAAGCCTCAAAGAACAAAGCTCCTAAGAAAGCAAAGAAAAAAAGTGGCATGAATTTGTTAAAGCGCGTTCTGCTTATTCTATTAACAATCGGTATTATTGGAATTATCGTAGGTGGAGTAACATTCGCCATAATGGTAAAAGATGCGCCAGAATTGAATCCAGAAACATTAAAGGATCCGATTTCCTCTACCATTTATGATAAAAATAATGAGGAAATCGCTAAAGTAGGTGCCGTAAATCGAGACTATGTAAACTATGAGGATATACCAGATTTAGTAAAAAATGCATTTATCGCTACAGAAGATTCTCGTTTCTTTAAACATCATGGGATTGATCCTATTCGCCTAGGCGGAGCAGTTATTGCGAACTTTAGAGATGGTTTTGGTTCAGAAGGAGCAAGTACAATTACACAACAAGTTGTAAAAAACTTCTTCTTTAACCAACCAGAAAAAACATTAAATCGTAAAGCACAAGAGGCTTGGCTAGCCCTTGAGTTAGAACGAAAGTACTCAAAAGAAGAAATCTTTGAGATGTATGTTAACAAAATCTTTATGTCAGAAAATATGAGTGGTGTTAAAACTGCGGCAAAAGTTTATTTCGATAAGAGCTTAGACGAATTGACATTACCTGAAGCAGCCCTTCTGGCAGGAATGCCACAGGCGCCAAATGCTTATAATCCATTTAATAATCCAGAAAGAGCAGAGAAAAGACGTAACATTGTATTATCACTAATGAATCAGCATGGATATATTTCAAAAGCAGAGATGGAAGAAGCTCAAAAGACATCTATTGAAGATTCATTAGTCGCAAAAGAAGATCGAAAAACAAATGACCTACCATTCGATCCCTTTATAAAACAAGTTATAGCCGAAATTGAGAAAAAATATCCAGATGTTAATGTATTTACAGATGGATTAGAAATCTATACAACAATGGATAAAGAAGCTCAAGAATATGTGGAAAAATTAATGTACGAAGGCGAGATTGTTCCATTCCCTGATAAAGATTTCCAAGCTGGAATTACCCTATTAGATACAAAAACAGGCGGTATTTTAGCTCTTGGAGGAGATCGTGATCCAGATGTAAAGCTGGGGACAAACTATGCAACAGATATGAAGCGCCAGCCTGGGTCTACAGCAAAGCCAATACTTGATTACGGTCCAGCAATTGAATATTTAAAATGGGGAACTTACCAAACAATTGTAGATGAGCGTACTACCTATTCTGATGGAACACCTATTAGTAACTGGGATAATAGCTATAAGGGTTCTATGACTATGCGAAAAGCCTTAGAAATGTCCAGAAATATTCCTGCATTAAAAGCCTTTCAAGCAGTTGGTGCTGAAAAAGCTCAGGAGTTTGCAGTGAACCTAGGAATTCCGCTAGAGAATGCATATGAATCCTATGCCATTGGTGCGTTTGAAGCTAGTACGTTAGAAATAGCAGGTGCTTATAGTGCTTTTGGTAACGAGGGAGTATATAATACACCACATGCCGTTCGATCATTTAAATTAAAAGATGGTACAAAAATAAATATGGAACCTAAATCAAAAGTAGTGATGCAAGATTATACAGCTTTTCTTATTACAGATATGTTAAAAGGTGTACTGACAAGCAGTGATGGTACTGGAAATCTTGCCAATATTCCAGGATTGCCTGTCGCTGGGAAGACTGGGACTACCAACTATTCGGAAGAGGAACGAAATAAATGGGACATTTATGATTCAAAAAGTGTTCCAGATGCTTGGTTCGCTGGATATACAACCAATTATACAATGGCTGTATGGACTGGATATTCGGAACGAAAAAATCCAATTGTACCTGGTCCAAACCAGAAAGTTGCCCAACAGATTTTCAAAGCTGTAATGGGACATATTTCTGAAGATGTAGAAACTGCTGATTTCAAGCAGCCAGATAGTGTCGAAACGATTAAAATTGAAAAAGGTACGTACCCTGCTAGATTAGCAAGCTCTTATACACCAGGCAGTCAAATTCTTACGGAATATGCGGTAAAAGGAAATATTCTTAATGAAGTATCCCAGAAATACAATAAGCCAAATGCCCCTACTGGCGTTAAAGCAAGTTACAACGAAAACAGTGATGAAATCGAGTTATCTTGGGAGTATGGTGATAAAAACAGTGTTAAATTTGACGTAAGTGTGAGTGTCGATGGCGGAGCTAGTGAGCAGTTGACGGTTACTTCTGATACAAGCTTAAAAATTGCAAAACCAACGCCTGGTAGTACGTACACATTTAATGTAAAAGCAATTAGAGACGAACAAGAAAGCGATCCTGCATCTAGCAGTATTTCTGTACCTGAAAAAATCGAGGAGCTGCCACCTATGGACCCAAACGAAACCATAGATGACGACGAAAATCAAGATAATCCTAATGGTGAAGACGCTGAAGATAATCAGGGTGAGGAAGAATCTGAAGATGAAGTAGATGAAAATGAAGCAGATGAAAATGAAGTAGATGAAAATGAAAATAACAATAATAACGCTAATGAGAATAATAATGAGAATGGAAACAATTCCGGTAATAATAATGGAAATAATAACGGTGCTGATGATCAAAACAATAATAGCGCGAATTATAATAATCAAGATAAAAATAGAGGTTGGAATAAACGTGATTCTCAATAAACCTATTAAAAGAACCTGTTAAAGTAAAAGAAGAGGACCATTCCTTACGGAAAAGTCCTCTTCTTTTTTCTAAGTATTCCTATTTAATTTTAGTAATTTTATCGCAAATTGTTTTTCCAATTCTTTAAACAACTCATCTAATTGTTTATAGGAATGATACCCATTCAGTCTTTTAAGAATAAATTGGAGTCGATCTTCCAAATTAAATGGTTTAATTTCTAGTCCTTCACTTACCAAGCCATCTTTTAAAACTACTGGTTTTTCATTTATCCAATAGAGGCACTCTAAAAAATATTCCATCCCTAATGTTAGCCCCTGCTGAAGTTTATACGTATCTCTTTCGGCTGCAAATTGATGTAGTTTCTCTTTAAGCTGTTTCCACTCTTCTATTATTTTTTTTACACATTCTGAAAAATTAGCCTTATCCCAAGGCTGATACACTATCCTTTTATGATAGAAATTTACTTCATGCAAAAATGTTGGTGTCATAACAAAGCAATTAGTCACAAGACAAGGAAATTCTTTTACTATTGGAAAAGGTCCATACAATAGCTCTATTGGTACATCTAAATGCTTATTATCCATTATACAACACCCTTAGACTTCATTCTTTTTTTTCCTTCTCTACATAATGCTAGAAGCGGACATGTTTCACATTGAGGGTTTTGCGCTTTACAGTGATATCTTCCAAAAAAAATCATGCGATGATGCGTAACAGACCATTCTTCCTTTGGAACTTTTTTCATTAATGTTTTTTCAACTTCTAAAACAGAATCTTTCCATCTGCAAAAGCCTAATCGTTTACTTACTCTTTCGACATGTGTATCAACAGCAATCGCAGGAATATTATAGGCGACAGAAACAACGACATTCGCCGTTTTTCTTCCTACTCCTGGTAAATTAATCAATTCGTCCCGATCCATTGGTATTTCACCATTATACTTTTCCAAAACCATTTGACATAGCTTTTGAATATTCTTTGCTTTATTTCGATATAATCCAATAGATCGGATATCATTTTGCAATTCTTCTAATGATACACTTAAATAATCCTCTGGTGTTTTATATTTTTGAAATAAGTTTTTAGTCACCTTATTGACAAGCGCATCAGTACATTGTGCTGATAATGCTACCGCAATGACTAATTCAAATGGATTGGAATGTACTAATTCACAATGTGCATCAGGAAACATTTCACCCATCGTATCAAGACAATATCTAATTTCATCTTTTTTTAACATGTAATCCTCCGAAATGAATAATCTTATCTATAAAAAAAAGGGTCGTCCAAAGAATAGACCTGGCGTTCTTCCATCTATCCAAGTAGACTTCCTTTCTACTAGATAAATGCTTTAATGAAGTCTAACCATTTATTCTTGTGACAATCCCAACCCCGTGTATAGCCATTTTCATAAATTTATTGCTTTTCTCATAAAAAGATTTAAATATAGCCTGTTAAACAATAATCAAACCTCATTGGTTTGCAGTTATTGATCCAACCAATTATAAAAGGGTACTGCTTTTTTATTGGGGATTTCCTCCCTCTGCTCGACTTTATGTCCAGCAGTTTGATGCTGTCTAAACTTTTTCCCATGATTTTTTGCTTGTTCGATTGTTTTAATTCCATTCTTCTTCCATTCAAACAAAATTCGATCAATATAACGAAAATTTAATTTACCAGAAATAACAGCTTCTCTAAGAGCAGCTTTGATAATTACTATTTCATGTTGATCGTCATCGACCCACATATTTAAAGTTTCAATCTCAAATGGAGATAGTGGTCGTCCAAATTCACGTTCGAAGCAAGTATATAAATCAGACTCTTCTTTTTCATTTAAAGCTTCTTCTTCTTTTTTATTATTTAATAAAAATTGCTCAATTAATTTATTCCAAAGGGGCTCTAAAGAATATCGCTCAAACCGAATCCCCGCTTCACTGTTCCCATCTATTATTTCAATAAATCCTTTTCTGATTAACTGGCTCAATAATTCACGACACTCCATATTATCCAAGGTCATTTGAGCAGCTATTTCCGCAGGAGTTGGGAAATCATTTCCTCGTTCTAAGTAGTAATGTACCTGCAACAGAAGCACTAATTCTTTTTCATTTATTTTCAAATGCTTGTAATGTGTTAGAAGTGTGGAAGGAATATTTATATTCCCTTCTTGCAACCATTTTAAAAAAATTGTTTTATTCATAAGGACACCTCTAATCAAGTATATCATGCTGGCCATAAGTATGTAATAATGAAAATCAACCAATCCTAGCAATTGTTAACAAAAAGAAGAAGGGAGAAAATTTGGACTGTTACTAAGGATGAACTCACATTTGATTATTCGATGTGAGTTCATCCTTAGTAAAACTTTCCATATTTTCTACCCTACTCTTTGATCAAGGATATAGACGGTTTAATAATCTAGGGAATGGAATTGTTTCACGAACATGCTCTACTCCTGTAATCCAAGCTACTGTTCTTTCTAACCCAAGACCAAAACCAGAATGTGGAACTGAGCCATATTGTCTTAGTTCTAAATACCATTTATACGTTTCTGGATCTAATTGATGCTCTTCTACACGTTTCCCTAAAAGATCCATATCATGAATACGTTCAGAACCACCAATGATTTCACCATAGCCTTCTGGAGCAATTAAATCTGCACAAAGAACTACATCTTCTCTCTCTGGATGTGGCTGCATATAGAAAGGCTTAATTTTTGTTGGATAATGTGTAATAAACACCGGTTTATCAAAGCTTTCAGCGATTGCCGTTTCATGTGGAGAACCAAAATCATCACCCCACACAATATCATCAAAACCTTTTTCATGTAAGAATGTAATTGCATCATCGTAGCTTATTCTTGGGAATGGAGCTGTAATCTTCTCTAATTTAGAAACATCTCTTCCAAGGGTTTTAAGCTCTAGCTGGCAATTTTTCAACACAGATTGAACAACATAGGATACATATTGCTCCTGAACTTCTAGGTTTTCTTCAAACTCTACAAATGCCATCTCAGGCTCGATCATCCAAAATTCAATTAAATGACGACGAGTTTTTGATTTTTCGGCGCGGAATGTTGGACCGAATGAAAATACCTTCCCTAAAGCCATCGCTGCAGCTTCCATATAAAGCTGGCCACTTTGTGATAGATAAGCATCTTCCTCAAAGTATTTAGTTGCAAATAGTTCAGTTGTACCTTCAGGAGCACTTCCTGTCAAAATTGGTGGGTCAACCTTAGCAAATCCGTTTTCATTGAAAAATTCATAAGTAGCACGAATAATTTCATTTCTTACTTTCATAACTGCATGCTGACGTTTCGAACGTAGCCATAGGTGACGATTATCCATTAAGAATTCTGTTCCATGTTCTTTTGGCGTAATCGGATAATCGGTAGAAGCATGAATTAATTCTACATTTGTAACAAGTAATTCATATCCAAATGGGGAACGTTCATCCTTTTGAACAGTACCAGTAACATATACTGATGATTCCTGTGTAATTGTTTTAGCGGTTTGAAATACTTCTTCCGCTACATCGCTTTTAACAATAACTCCTTGTACAAATCCTGATCCATCGCGAAGCTGTAAAAAGGCAATTTTTCCACTAGAGCGCTTGTTGGCAATCCACGCACCTACTTTAACCTCTTTATCAACATATTTTGGTAACTCGGCAATAGTTGCTTTAATCACAATTAACTCCTCCAAAAACAAATAAATATATGTACTTAAATAGAGACCGCGGCTCTCTTCACTCGGTAAAAATAATGAAAACCGCTTCTTCCTACCTGTTTAGCTGACTTAGTAGAAAATATACTAGTTAAGAAAAAAATATTCTACCAAAACATTATACCTTTACATCTTAAGACAATCAACACTATCGATCGTTCTCCAGGTAACAATATTAGTGTTTATACTGTTAATCACTAAATTATCCTGTTTATTGACAGTTTTTATACGATTATTCCAAAACATAGAAAAAGAGAGAATGCCAAAAAGATATTCAATCTTTGTTGACATACTCTACTATCCGAACCTCTTAATTGTTAACGACCATTTTTTTTTCCACAAACTGCTCCATACGACTTACAGAATCTTCTAGCTTTTCAAGCGACGTTGCATAAGAAAGACGGATATATTTGTCTGCTCCAAACCCTGAACCTGGCACAACAGCTACTAACGCTTCTTCCAACAAGCCAGTAGCAAACTCATCTACTGATGTATATCCTGTTAATTCTACCGCCTTTTGTACATTTGGGAATAGATAAAATGCTCCTTTTGGTTTTAAGCATGAAAAACCTGGAATTTTATTTAATTTCTCATGAATGATATCCAAACGCTTATTAAACGCTTGGCGCATTTCTTCCACAGAATCTTGAGGACCTGCATATGCTTCAATCGTCGCATACTGTGACGGCGTTGTCGGATTTGATGTACTATGACTTGCAAGATTTGTCATCGCTTTTATAAGCTCCTTACTTCCTGCAGCATAGCCAATTCTCCAGCCTGTCATCGAATGAGACTTTGATACGCCGTTTATAATAATAGTCGCTTCTTTAAGGGCAGGAGATAAAGAAGCAATCGAGACATGCTTACTATCACCGTAAACTAATTTCTCATAAATTTCGTCGGAAATAATTAAAATATTATGTTCTAAGCAAATGTCTCCAATTGCCTGTAATTCTTCTTGTGTATAAATCATCCCTGTAGGGTTACTTGGTGAATTAATAATAACCGCTTTTGTTTTGGACGTAATTGCCCCTTTTAATTGTTCTGGAGTAATTTTAAATTCATTTGATTCATATCCTTCTACAAATACTGGTTCTCCTTCTGCAAGCTTCACTTGTTCTGGATAACTAACCCAATAAGGGGTAGGAATGATTACTTCATCCCCTTTGTCCAAAAGAACCTGGAATAACGTGTATAATCCATGTTTTGCTCCATTTGTGACGATAATTTGATTTGTTTCATAATCTAATTGTTGATCTCTCTTTAATTTTGCTGCAATTTCTTTTTTTAATGTTAATAAACCTGATGCAGGAGTGTATTTTGTATGTCCTTCATTCATGCTTCTAACAGCCGCATCAATAATATTTTGAGGAGTGTTAAAGTCAGGCTCCCCTGCACCTAATCCAATCACGTCATGCCCCTCTGCTCTTAAGCTCGCTGCTTTTGCAGTAATAGCCAAAGTCGTGGATGGTGTTAATGCGCTAACTCTTTGTGCTAATTGAATTTCCATTTTTATTTACCACTCCTATCGATTAATAATTTTCAATTGTTAAAAGGATTTCTCCTGTTTCAAAATCTATCCAATGATAGTTTATCGAATCCTCATCTGTATGAGAATATATCTCCCATACAGGCAATCCATCATACATTCCTAATCGGACAGTATTTATTTTCTCTGGTGTTTGCTTCGATAATAATATATTAAGCGCTTCTTGTTTGGTCAGCCCATCTTTTTTGAGCTTTTGTGTAACTTGATGGTTTTTTTCATTTATCCAAACAATAATTTCTTCATTATCATCGTTTTTTCCTTCTAAAATATAATAGGATTCCTTCCCATTATATAATTGAAAGCTGTCCATTTTTTTCATATCTGTTTCTTTCTTTGCGATTGATTCTGCTACTTCTCTTGCAGATTTAACCGGCTTCATTGCTTGCACATATGTATTAATACTCACACCTAATCCAATAAGGAAAACTACAATAACAAACCAAATCCATTTTTTCATATTTTACATCACTTCTTTAAAACAGTATTTTGTACATAGGTTATTATAACAGTATTTATAAACAGAAAGAAATTATTTTATATAATAAATGATTGTTTTTTGTCGAAAGTAAATACTTAGACTATCCTTCTTAAACTATGGAATATAGGCATCCAAGAAGATGTCCTTTTTCTCAAACGCCTATATTTCCTACTAAAAAAATTCTACTTCAACCACTCTTCGATAAAGCTTACCATTTCCTGACTATTTTGCTGCTTAATTGGTACAGCAGGAATGGACTGTAGAAATGTCTCACCATATGAAGTTGTAACGATACGGCGATCAAAAACAATTATAAATCCCTTATCTGCTTCCGTGCGAATTAATCTCCCAAATCCTTGTTTAAAACGCAAGACCGCTTCTGGAAGACTATTTTCTAAGAAGGGATTTCCGCCCTTATTTTTAATTAGCTCATTTTTTGCTTCTGTTAGAGGATCTTCCGGTGAGGAAAATGGCAGTCGCACAATAATTAAGCAGGTTAAGTCCTCTCCAGGAATATCAATCCCTTCCCAAAAACTATTTGTTCCCAATAATATCGCTTTATCGTAACGTTGAAAATTACGCGTTAATCTCATTCTGCTTCCATTAGTAATCCCTTGCGCCAAGATTGCGTATTCTTCTAAACAGCCACTTTCTTTCATATAATCATACGTTTTTTTTAGCATATCATTTGCAGTAAAAAGAATAAGCATGCGCCCTTTAGTTGCTTGTGCGATTTTGATTATTTGTTCACCAATGGTAGAAACATACTCATTCAAAGATACTGTATTAACTTCTGGAACATCGGTTGGTATAAGCAATTGGATCTGTTGATCATAGTTAAACGGAGAACCGATTTGAACTTCTAGTTGGTCTTTTCCTAGTCCCAAAACATTCACATAGTATGCAAATGAATTATTAACGGTAATTGTCGCAGATGTAAAAACAACACTTTTTTTCTTTTCAAAAAAGCTAGACTGTAAGGTTTCCGCTACAGAAGATGGTTGTGTATATAAAACTGCATTATTAGGATAATTCTTAGCATCCGTTTCCAACCATGCTATATTGTCCCCATCTCGTAAAAACATTTCCCTTAAATGATTAATATAAACTAGCCAATCATTTAAAATCGACTCTATTCTCTCTACTACAAACATTTGGGAAGAAGTGAACTTCCTTCTTTGTTCTTTTAACTGTCGCACTTTTTCTAAAAGAACTTCTCTTCCATCCTTCCAAAGAAAAATAATTCGTTCCGCAACGCTTTTGACAGCATTCCAATCTCCCATTCCGTTATTCTTTAATCGATAGCTGCCTTTTCCATCTCTTCTTGGTTGCGTCGTTTTTTTCACATAGCGAAAAACTGCTCGAAATAGTTCATCTAATTCAACATGTAACGATTGAATAAATTGATTAATCTCAATCTTCTCAGCAGTAGATAAATCACCTAACATATTTTCCAATTGAAACATAAGCTGCTTTTGATCAGTCGTGCCGACTGCATTAATACTTAATCGTACAGCAATATAAGAAAAACGAAAGCCAAAATGCTTTGTCGCTGTTTTTTCAAAATGATGGCCTTCATCTATAATGACATATTCATAGGAAGGGAGTAAATGTTGATCTGCTGTAAGATCTTTTACGAGCAACGCATGATTCGTAATAATCATATTTGCCTTTTGTGCCGCATTTCGGGTCCTTCTATAAAAATCCTTAGAAGCCCACTCTTTTGAGATAGGTAAGGAAAAGTTTCCATCATTTTTAATTTTTTCCCAATAATTACTGCCGCCGCTCGTTAAATTCAATTCATCTTTATCGCCTGTTTCGGTTTCTGTTAACCAAATTAAGATTTGCATTTTCGTCAGAATAATATCATAATTATCTTCTTGCTCTTTTAATGAAACTTCAAATTTATCTAAACTAATATAATGATTTCTACCTTTTAATAGCGTATAAGTAATTGGAAAAGGAAGAATACTTTTTAGCAAAGGTAAGTCCTTTTGAAAGAGCTGTTCTTGTAATTGAGTTGTAAAGGTACTAATAATTACTTGCTTTTTATTTTCTATAGAGAAATAAGCAGCAGGTACTAAATAACCAAGAGACTTACCAACACCAGTTCCAGCTTCAATAAGCCCGTGACGATTTGCTGATAAAGCTTGATGAACAACATCCATCATTTCTAATTGCCCTTCTCTTCTCTGATAAAAAGAAAATGTCTCTTCCATTCTTTTTTCAATTTTTTCAACATCAAAAGAAACGATTTGCTCTTTTCCTTGATCAGCAATCAAATTACTCGGTAAACGTTTAAGCGTTAATCCTCGATACACCTCCCAATTTGCAGGAATATATTCTAGTTTCGAGTGTTTTTTCTGAATGAGATCTTGTAAATAGATATCTAAATCGCTTTTTAGCGATGAACTTAAAAATTCTAATTGCTTCGTCGTTACTTGAGGCAGTGCGTTCAGCTTTTCCAAAAGTAACAGCAATAGTTCTGCTGTAACATAAGCATCACTATCGGCCTGATGTGGTCTACTATGGACAATCCCTTCTTGGGCTGCAAGATCCGTTAATTTATAGCTATCAGCTGTTGGATATAATATTCTTGCTAACTCAACCGTGTCAAGAATCGGTCCATAAAACTGCCTGAATCCAGCCTGCTCCAGTTCTTCGTTTAAAAAAGATAAATCAAATAATACATTATGTGCTACAAAATAAGCATCCTCTAATAAACGAACAATTTCATCTGCTATTTCTTCAAAAATTGGTGCTGTGTCCACCATTTCATCGGTTATGCCAGTTAACTCCTCAATAAATGGTGAAATTGGTTGGAGAGGATTAAGTAAGGATGAATACTCCTCCACTATTTTTCCATTTTCAATAACAACCGCCGCAAATTGTATAATTCGATCCCCTTTTCTCGGAGAATTACCGTTGGTCTCCAAATCAACTACTACAAATTTGTTACTCATTACGTCCACCTCAAACTTTCAGTCAATCAAACGGTATCATAAAAATGAAAAAAGGGAAAGATGTTAGTTGTCTATAAAAGGTATTCTTTTTATACTTTATGTATTAGTTTAGATAAAAATATGCCAAGACATACAAAATCAATTACTTTAGATGTTAATATACAGTCAAATCTCATAAAAATCCCCCCTACTCAAATGAATAGGGGGTGATACATGATTCTTAGCAACATTTATTGTATTAACATTTCCTGATTACAACACAGTCTTCTCTGGCTCTTGATGAAGAATGGTTGTGATGCGATTTTGTTCATCCATAATTGCTACTTTAGGTTGATGATACAATAACTCTTCATTTGAAACATAACAATATGAAATAATAATCACAATATCGCCCACTTGAACAAGTCTCGCTGCTGCTCCATTTAAACAAATAGTTCCAGTGCCTCTTTCTCCTGGGATTATATAAGTCTCTAATCTTGCTCCATTATTATTATTCACAATTTGGACCTTTTCATTTGCTATCATCCCGACAGCATCTAATATATCTTCATCTATCGTAATACTGCCAACATAATTTAAATTTGCTTCTGTTACAGTTGCTCGATGGATTTTTCCGTTCATCATCACTCGAAACATAAAAGTAACCTCCATAATATAAATATGCTTATCTAGATGTATTATCTAATTCAAAGATAATATTATCGATTAATCTTGCTTTACCGAATTGGACTGCAATAGCAATAATAATAGTTCCTGTTAACTCGTTGACAGTCTCTAATTGGGGATACGTTAGTATCTCAAAATAGTCAACTTTCCCACTCGATTCGTTTTCAATCGAAGCAATAACAGTCTTTTTCAATTCTGCCAAGTTAACATTCCCTTTTATTAATTCAATTCTAGCTAAGCTAAGTGATTTATATAGAATGCCCGCTTCATCTCTTTCCTTTGGAGTAAGCCGAATATTTCGGGAGCTTTTCGCTAATCCATCTTCTTCTCTAACTGTATTAATAGCAACTAGATTAATAGGAAAATGAAATTCTTCCAATAATCCATGAACAACAGCAACTTGTTGGGCATCTTTTTTGCCAAAATAGACATTTGTTGGTTGGACTAGATGGAACAATTTTGTTAAAACGGTTGCTACTCCATCAAAATGGCCAGGTCTAGAACGACCACATAAACAGTTTGTACGTCTTTCCACTTTGACCCTAACCGACATGGGAACAGGGTACATCTCTTCTACAGATGGATGAAATAAATAATCAACCCCTTCTTCGATTGCGATTTGTTTATCGTGCTCGAAGTCTCTTGGATACGAATCCAAATCTTCATTTGGTCCAAATTGCAAAGGGTTAACAAAAACACTCATAATCACAATATCATTTTGGTCTCTTGCTGCTTTTAGCAGTGCTCGATGTCCTTCATGTAGGTAACCCATCGTTGGAACAAACCCAATTGTTACTTGATCTTTTTTTAAGCGAGTCGATATCTCCTGCAATTTTAATGGATTAGTTACAATATTCATTAACTTTTTCCTCCATACAAGCTTTTGATTTCGTCTGCTTTCATTTGAAAGCTGTGCTTCATCTCCGGAAATACACCGATCCTCACTTCTGAAATATATTGATCAATTGCAAGAGAAATAGCTTCGTTTACATTCGAATATTGCTTTACAAATTTTGCTACACGATCAACACCATAGGTAATAATATCGTGATAGACAAGTACCTGACCGTCCGTGTCTTTTCCCGCCCCAATACCAATTGTAGGTATAGCAAGTCTCTCACTTACTTCTTTCGCAACTTGCATAGGAACACACTCTAGCACAATCGCAAATGCTCCAGCCGCCTCGCATTTTAGCGCGTTCTCAACAAGAAGTTTGGCTTCTTCTGAGCTTTTGCCTTGCACTTTATAGCCACCTAATACACCTACGGACTGAGGCGTTAACCCTAAGTGAGCCATAACTGGAATACCAGCATTCGTTAATATTTTTATTTGCTCGATGACATCATCTGTACCCTCAATTTTCACCGCATTTGCTCCAGTTTCTTGAATTAAGCGAGCCGCATTGATAAGTGTGTCACGTTTTGATAAATGATAGCTCATAAACGGCATATCAATAACAATAAACGTGTTTTTTGCCCCTCGTTTAACCGCTTTACCATGATGAATCATATCCTCCATTGTTACTGGCACTGTAGAGTCATAGCCAAGCACAACCATTCCTAAGGAATCCCCAACTAATATTAGATCGGTTCCTGCCTGTTCAACTAATTTAGCAGAAGGATAATCATATGCAGTGATCATCGTAATCTTTTCAGCCTTTTGCTTCATTTTGATAAAATCTGTCGTAGTTTTCACTCATTTTCCTCCTTTAATAGGAAGAGGGAATGGCTTAAAACGAAAAAAAACCTTCTACAAAGCATAGAAGGATTGATTATGTTTCCTTTTTTTCATCCCTCTGTCCTTGTCCAATTGTGGATCTAGGCAGATAACATTATGGTTTTTGCACAATAAAACAATTTGGTGCAGTTCATTAAGATACTGCCCGACAAAAGCATTATAACAAATACCTCACTAGGATGACTATGGGCAATTTACGTTTCCATTAAAATATCCGCTGAATAAATGGAATGAACAATTCCCTGTTCATCTTCCAGTAATAGTACGCCATCATCTGTAATTCCTTTAGCTAAGCCATAGATACTTCCATTTAACGTATTTGCGGTCACTTTTTGCCCTAGACTAATCGAATAGCTCTCCCATAATAATTTAATTGGATAAAAACCTTTCTCTAAATAAAGAAGATATAGTTTTTCTATCTGCATCATTATTCCTTGAATGATTGTTGCTCTATCCCAGCTCCTCTTTGTTTCAAGGTAAATGGAAGTAGCACTAGACTGCAGTTCTTCTGCAAAATCTTCAAGCTGCTGATTGACATTAATGCCTATGCCGATGATTAACGAATGGACTCTATCACTATCAGCTTGCATCTCCGTTAAGATGCCTGTCAGTTTTTTACCATTCACTAATAAATCATTTGGCCATTTGATATCTGCTTGTACGCCAGTAATCTCCTGAATTCCCTGTACTACCGCAACAGCAATTAGCAATGTTAGCTGCGGAGCTTTCATAATAGGAATGGACGGCTTTAGAATAAGACTCATCCATATACCTTTATATTTCGGAGATTGCCATTTTCTTTCCAATCTACCTCTGCCACCTAGCTGTTCCTCTGCTACTACTAAGGTGCCTTCCGCTACCCCTTCCAAGGCAAGCCTTTGCGCAATATTTTGAGTAGAATCCACAGACTCTTCAAAATGTACATTTTTACCAACAAAAGAGGTGTTTAACCCAAACAGAATTTTATTAGGAACAATTTTCTCAGGTGAACTGATGATTCGATAGCCTTTTTTGCGGACGGCTTCTAAAATAAAGCCATCCTTTCGTAACGCTTCGATATGTTTCCAAATTGCTGTCCGAGAACACCCTAAAAGGTCAGCGAGCGCTTCACCAGATACATACTGATCCGGGTTATTGGTGAAAGCTTCAATCAATCCTTTTCTTATATCTGATGACATGCTTCAAGCCACTCCTTTATCAATTGCTTGTCATTAGGGATAATACGATTTACTACATTCAACTCAACATGGGAAAGCACCTCTTTTATCCATGGTCCTGCTTTCTTATTGGTCCAGTGCAAAAGATCTGTTCCACTAATATCGAGCTCTTCCCTTGATTTAATCGGTAGATCTATGTACTGCTCCTCTAAAAGCAAAATGTTTGGTTTGTTCTCATGATTGTAAATAAGCTGATAGATTTTCTCAGAGCTAACCGCAATAGATAATGTAGCAAAATAAAGCGCTTGATTAGACCAGCTTGCCATTTTTTCTCTCTCTAGAATCCAATAAATTATTTTTTGGATTCTCTTTATTTGCTTAACCGAAAGCTTCCAACCTCGTAAAAATGACTCAATTTCCTGTTTCTCCTTGATTCCAGTGGATAGAAGGAAAACTACCCATTTTTCCGTTAAATCGAGCTTAAATAGAGGTGTTTTTGCAAGCTTAGCGATCCCTTCTTCAGTAGATGCAAGCATCGGTAAAAATACATGCATTTTTGTTCCAAGCAAAATGTCAAGCGCTTCAGAACACCATTGCCCTTGTAAAAGCTTTTCAAATTCAATTGTAATTCTCTCTACTGCAATCTTAGAAAGCAGATGTTTATTGTCTTCGATCCCTTTCAACGTTTCTTTCTCCAACTGAAAGCCTAAGGTACTGACAAAACGGATTCCACGCATGATTCTTAAGGCATCTTCTTGAAAGCGTTCATTTGGATTACCAACAGTTTTAATTTCTTTTTTGGTTAAAGCATCTTGGCCGTGAAAATAATCAATTATTTGACCTTCCTTATTCATTGCCATCGCATTGATCGTAAAATCACGGCGTTGTAGATCTTCTCTTAATTCGCGGACAAAAAACACACGTTCTGGTCTTCGGTAATCTACATAGGTGGATTCCGTTCGAAAGGTTGTTATTTCGTATGTATGATTGTTCCATATCACCATTACTGTTCCATGAGCAATTCCAATATCAATGGTATGTGAAAAGATTGCCTTTACTTCTTCTGGTGTTGCTGAGGTAGCAATGTCTATGTCATTTATTTGTTTTTTTAATAAATGATCTCGGACAGCTCCCCCAACAAAATAGGCTTCGAAACCAGAAGCCTCTATTTTTTCGATAATGGGAATTGCGTCTTTAAAAGGATTGATCATTAGTTTCACCGGTTTCTAAGATCGATTTGTAAATCTCCACATATTGATCAACAATGATATCTGCACGAAAATAATCTCTTACTCTAGAAATCGAATTTTTTGAGAATTGCACATGCTTCTTATCATCTTTTAAAAGATTTACAGAATGTTTTGCTATATCTTCAACATCACCGAGCTCGCAAATATAACCAGTCTCATTTGGGACAATTACTTCTGGAATCCCACCGACGTTAGTCCCTATAACCGGAACACCACATGCCATCGCCTCTAAAGCTACTAAACCGAAACTTTCTTTTTCCGAAAGAAGCAGCATTAAATCACTTAAAGAGTATAACTCCTCCAGATTCTCTTGTTTTCCAAGGAACAAAACTTTATGTCTTAATTTTAGTTCATCTACTAATTTTGTAACTTTAGACATTTCAGGACCGTCTCCAACAAGCAGTAATCTTGCTGGAATTTGATCAGCTATATGCTTAAATGCTTTTACTACATCCGTTACTCTTTTTACACCTCTAAAATTCGAAACGTGAATAATGACTTTTTCCTCACTTGAAATAGCAAATTCTTTTTTCAAATGACTTGCATCTACCTTACGATAAATTCGTTCGTCAATAAAATTATAAACAGGTACGATTTCTTTATTTGGCTCGATTACTTCATGGGTTTGTGCTATTAAAGAATTGGAAACTGCTGTTACAAGATCAGATTTCTCTATCCCGAAACGAATCCCCATTGCAAGGGACGGATCATATCCTAGTACGGTAATATCTGTGCCGTGGAGAGTAGTTACTATCTTTACATCTCTATTGCTCATCTGTTTCGCTAAAATTGCGCAAACAGCGTGTGGAATAGCGTAGTGTACATGAAGCAAATCTAATTCTTCTCGATTAATTACTTCTGCCATTTTACTACTTAGTGCCAAATCATATGGCGGATACTGAAATACAGCATATTGATTCACTTCTACTTGATGGTAATAAATATTAGGATACATTTTGTTTAACCGAAAAGGAATGCTTGAGGAAATAAAATGTATTTCATGTCCTCTCTCCGCCAGCATCTTCCCTAATTCTGTCGCAATGACGCCGGATCCACCAACTGTCGGATAACAGGTAATGCCAATTTTTAATTTTTTCATATGTCTCCACCTAATAAATCTTGATTTAATAATATGGGCTTGGATTTAATAAACCCTTCCGCAAAAGCAACCCCGACTTCTTTTCCAAAAAGCTTTTCCCTTGCTTCTATTATGTCAATATAGCCATTAGTTAACGGAGTGTCTACACTATCTTCTCCTTTTACAAATTGGCTTTGATAGCAATTTAAACTTTTTTCCTTTTGCTTCATAAAATCACTTGTATCGATAACGAAATCTGGTTTATGAAACCCGTTAATCATGTAATAGAATACATTTTGAACTTTATGTGGTGGGGTATTATTTGCATGGTAATTTCTTATTCCTGCTGAGAAAACAGCTTCTTTAACGATTTTTGTACAGTTTCCATGATCAGGATGTCTATCTTCCCAATAAGGAGAGAAAACTAACTTCGGCTTATATGAGCGAATTACCTCTGCTACCATTTGTATTGTTTTCTCCTCCACATATAAACCTCTATCGGGTAATTGCAGGGTGATTCTATCGACAATCCCCAACACTTTTCCAGCTTCTTTTGCTTCTTGTTTGCGCCTTTCAACCGTTCCATTTGAGGAAAGATTACTTTCCGTTAAATCACAGATAACTATTTTTTTACCCTTTGCTGCATATTTAGCTATTGTTGCACCCATGCCAATTTCGACATCATCAGCATGTGCACCAAAAGCAAGTATATCGACATTATTTACCTTCAAGTTTTTTTGCCACTGGTTCTGTCTTTCCATGAACTATTTTTCTCCAATCTATATCGCCTTGCTCAAGTCCTCTAATTAATACTTCTCCGGTTCCCATATTTGTTGCAAGCGGAACAGAATAAACATCACATAAACGGATCAAAGCTGTTACATCGGGTTCATGAGGCTGCGCTGTTAAAGGATCTCTAAAGAAAAACACCATATCCATATCATTATTGGCAATATACGAACCTATTTCTTGATCTCCGCCGAGTGGGCCTGAATGAAAACGATGTACATCTAATCCTGTTGCTTCTTGAATTCTTGCACCTGTTGTTCCTGTTGCGTATAAAGTATGATTAGCAAAAATCTTTTTATATGCAACAACAAAAGCTACCATATCACTTTTCTTTTTATCATGAGCAATTAATGCAATGTTCATCCTAAGTCCACTCCTACTCCATAATATTTTCTAAGCCATATATCAATACATTAACTTTTAGTACCTCTTCTACTGCGAATTTAACGCCTGACATAAACGATGTACGATTATAGGAATCATGTCTAATCGTTAATGTTTCTCCCTCTGCTCCAAACATTACTTGTTGATGAGCAATTAATCCTGGTAAACGAGTAGAATGAATTCGCATACCGTCAAAATCAGCACCTCTAGCTCCTTTTATGGTTTCCTTTTCTTCAAGATGGCCTTGTCTTTTACTTTCTCGTACTTCAGCAATCAGCTCTGCTGTTTTTACAGCAGTGCCTGATGGGGCATCTAGTTTTTGGTCATGATGCATTTCCATAATTTCTACATCTGCAAAATAGCGCGCTGCCATTTTTGAGAATTTCATCATTAATACGGCACCTAGAGCAAAATTTGGAGCAATGATGCAGCCACGTTCCATCTCTTCACATAAGCTTTCTAACTCTGCCAAGTTTTCTTTCGTAAAACCGGTTGTTCCAACAACTGGTCTGACTCCATAGCTTAAAGCTGTCTTTGCATGATGCATACCGAATTTAGGTGTTGTCAAATCAATGAGCACATCTGGCTTTTCTGTTTGTAAACAGGCTTCGATATCCGTATAAATCGGTACATCATATGAAGCAAATCCATCTATCTCCTTTAAGCTTTTCCCCTCGTTTTTATGATCTAAAACAGCGACAAGTTCAAATTGCTCTGTTCTTCCCATTAAATAAACAGCTTCTTTTCCCATTCTCCCTCTTGGTCCTGCTATTACGATTTTTACTTTATTCAATGTACAATCTCCTTACTATTATGTATTTTTTCTTTAGTCTTTTCTTGTCCAACGGTCCTTATCACGTGTATTAAATTTATGCATAACACGATTATGCGCTTCTTCTAAATCTATATTTAGAGAATTGGCTAGACAAGTTAAGACAAACAGCATATCGCCAAGCTCATCTGTAATTTCTTTTTCCGTTTCTGTTTCTTTTTTTGGCTTCTCTCCATAGTAATGATTCACTTCTCGTGCTAATTCACCTAATTCTTCTGTAAGGCGAGCAAGCATAGCTAACGGGCTAAAATAGCCTTCTTTAAACTGCCCTATGTATTCGTCTACTTCTTTTTGTATATCTTTGACTGTTTTTTCTTTATTCAATATAAGCACCTCTTAAGTCAATAAGTAATCTTATCCAATTCCATGTTAGCTAATCTGCACCATTTTTACAAACATTTTTAACGAAGAAGCGTTTACATTTAAAACGCATGAAACTTTTACTAATTTTCAGCTGCCGTTTTATTATACTCGGTTTTTCTTCCTACATTGCTCAACTGAATGTGATTCGATATAATGGATACGCTAATAGCGATGCAATCTGTACATAGAGAAAGTAGGCTGATTTCATGTTTAAAGGTGTTAAAATTAAAAATGTTTTATTTATCCTATTAGGGTCTGCAATTTTTTCCTTTGGAATTGTTCATTTTAATATGCAAAATAATTTGGCTGAAGGTGGTTTCACAGGAATTACCCTCTTATTATATGCATTATGGAATTGGGATCCTTCCATTACAAATCTACTCCTTAATATTCCCTTATTTTTTATCGGATGGAAATTGCTAGGGAAAAATGTATTTATTTATACCATTATCGGGACGGTTGCAGTATCTATCTTCCTATGGTTCTTCCAACTTCCGAAGATTCAATTACAAATACCACTCACAGAAGATTTAACATTAGCTGCATTATTTGCAGGTACATTTATTGGAGTTGGATTAGGAATCATCTTCCGATATGGTGGTACAACAGGCGGCGTGGATATTATTGCTAGATTAGGTTTTAAATATTATGGCTGGAGCATGGGAAAAACCATGTTTGTGTTTGACTTTTGTGTCATTACCCTGTCCCTGCTAACCTATTTATCATATAGAGAAGCGATGTATACACTTGTAGCTGTTTTTGTTGGTACAAGAGTGATTGACTTCCTTCAAGAAGGGGCATATGCTGCAAGAGGAGCGATGATAATTTCAGACTTAAACGCCGAAATCGCAAATAAAATTATGAGTGAGATGGATCGTGGGGTTACTGTTTTAAAAGGTCATGGTTCCTTTACAAAACAAGATCGAGAAGTCCTTTATTGTGTTGTGGCGAAAACAGAAATTGTTCGATTAAAAAGTATTATTACAAGCATCGATCCACATGCCTTCGTATCAGTTAGTGTCGTTCATGATGTAATGGGAGAAGGCTTTACTTTAGATGAATATAAACAGCCTTTAGAAAAATAACTTCATTTATAAAAAATAATTATTATATAGTATGCATTCCTAGCATTTAACCGTTTAGACAGCTGAATAGATGCTAGGAATGCATTAAATTTCATAATCGTTAATTTCTATTGATTTCTTCATTGTTAACTAGATTTTCTTTGTACTACAATTGCTATACTGACATATGGAAAGCTAGTATGCTGTATGCAAGAAGCAAAAATATCACCCTTTGACAATTTAACCTATTTCAAAGTGGAATGAATTTCACTGACTCGCTTATCACTCGGCAGTAAATAGGTTAATACTCCAAGAAGAGGGAGCATACTGCAGATGATCATGATCGCCTGTAAGCTAAATGTGTCTCCTATTACCCCAAAAATCACTCCGCCAAGAGCCCCCATTCCAAATGCTAATCCAACAATTAAGCCCGAGACAAGACCGATCATGCCTGGGAGCAATTCTTGTGCATAAACAACTGTTACACTAAAGCTAGACTGCAAAATAAATCCGATGATAAATAATAAAGGTCCAATTAGCCAAAAAGGCATATGAGGTAACAGTAAAGCAAATGGTGCAGAACCAATTAATGAGAATAGAAGAACCGTTCTTTTCCCAAACCGATCAGCAAGCGGTCCTCCAAGGAAAGTTCCAATTACACCAGCAAGTAAAAATACAAAAACAAATATTTGTGCATGTTCAATCGTTAGTCCGAACTTCTCAATTAAATAAAAATGGAGAAAGTTACTGATACCTGCTCCATACCAAGAACGGGCAAATACAAGAAATATTAGCAAACAAATGGCAACGATAATTTCTTTATTCACAACAAATTCACGTTTAGCTTGCTGTTTCTTTTGTGGATTTCTACTATAAAGCTCTTTTTTATACCAATTAGAAACTTGGAATAAAACGATCATGCCTAAAGTTGCTAATAACGTAAACCAAATCGTGCCGAATTGTCCTGTACGGACAAAGATAAATGCTGTAAATACTGGTGCTAAAGACTGCCCGGCATTCCCACCCACTTGATAAATGGATTGAGCAAGGCCTCTTTTTGGTCCAGCTGCCATATAGGAAACACGTGATCCTTCCGGATGAAAAATCGCCGATCCAAATCCAATAAATAAAACAGATAATAAGACCAGATAAAAATTAGGTGCAAGCGATAGTCCAAGCATACCGATTAAACTTGATAGCATCGCAATTGGCAATAAATAAGGCGCAGGCTTTTTATCCGCTAGAACACCGAATACCGGCTGTAAAATGGATGAGGTAATATTTAAAGTAAAGGCAATCCACCCAATTTGCGTATAATTTAAGTCCATCGACTTTTGGATAACCGGAAATAAAGCAGGCACCACAGATTGCATACAATCATTCAAAAAATGCCCTAAGCTTATCGCAAATAAAATTCGATAAACCGTCATCTCTTGTCGCTTTTTTCCTTGAACGTATTCAGCAGTTTGCAAATAAACCCTTCTTTCTAAAGTTATTCATTTATGTAAATGGCATTGTTAATTATACACCTTGCTTTTCTACGATTCCATATTTTTTCGAAAAATCAAAATAAAATAAAAACTATTCAACAAAAGAACGATGCAAAAGAATCTATCCTTTGCATCGTCCTTTGTTTTCTATTCGTCTCTTGCCATCCCTGTATAGATTAATAGCAAACGAACTAATTCGAGAACTGCTACTGCTGCGGCTGCTACATAGGTCAGCGCTGCTGCATTCAATACTTTCTTCGTTTCTCTTTCTTCGTCATTTCTGATAATCCCTAATGAAACTACCTGATCCATTGCACGGTTAGATGCATTAAATTCTACTGGAAGTGTAACAAATTGGAACAATACACCAGCAGCCATTAAGATGATTCCAAGCAATAACAACCCTGAAATGTTCGCAAACATGCCAATTAAGATAAAGATCCATGATGCATTACTTCCAAAATTAGCAACTGGTACTAATGCCGAACGGAAACGCAAGAAAGAATATTCCTGCTGATCTTGGATAGCATGACCTACTTCGTGTGCTGCAATAGCAGCTGCAGCGACTGAATGACCATGATAGTTCCCAGAAGATAAACGAACAACTTTAGAGCGAGGATCATAATGGTCAGACAAAACGCCTCTCGTTTCTTCAACAGATACATCATACAACCCGTTTGAATCCAATATTTTTCTTGCTACCTCTCTACCAGACATCTGTGAGGATGTAGCTACTTTTGAATACTTTTTATATGCACTTTTTACCTTCAATTGTGCCCAAATAGGTATGAGAATAATTAATATAAAATACACAAAAAACATGTTTTTCCCCCTATTTCATCTTGTAGTATAATTTTATTGTAAGCAGGAAAAACACCAAAGTCAAATATTATCTCTTTTTTGCTTTGCTTGCCTTTTTTCCGCTTTATCACCGAGATATTTACGCCAGCCCACGTACGATAATGTAAGAATAATAATGCTTCCTGTAGAAATAATCACCCACCATAAGGAGGGATCCGCTTCATCCTCATACAGCTGATTAAAAACATCTTGTAACTCTGCTTCCAATTGACTTACTTCTTCTTGGTTCCCCTTTTGTTCAAAAACTTGTAATCGATACGTATTCATAAACTCAACAAGGGAATTTAATTCCTGAAATTGCGTTGTGGAAACATCTAGCTTGAGACTAGGATAAATGATTTGATATAACGATAAGAAAGAATCTAACTTTTCATTAAATCTCTCTTTATCTTCAGAAATAATCGCATCCTTCATGTCTCGATAGGTTGACATAACAGGTTCTTCCATCTGTGTCCATAAAGGCTGTTCCCCCGATGAAACAGCATCAACCGCCAATCGAAATTTCGTTACTGAATTTATCCGCTCATCATTATTAATCGATTGATTAGTAATTGCCTCTACCGCTTCATCATGTGTTCCAGTTAAAATTCTCCGTTCATCAAGTGTAAATGGGCTTCCATTTACCGTTACCGAACTAAACTGATTCGAAAAATAATCAAGGATTTTTTTGGCATCATCATAGCGTTCTGAACGTACAAGCTGTAATACTTCATCTGAAAGTGTATCTAATTCATCTAATTCTTTAGCAGGCGATTTTTGGTCTGCATATACAGAAAAAGAGATAGGCAATAGTAAAATCAATATCATTAACAACATAACCAATTTAGCCTTCATTCTTGTCCCTCCTCTATCTACTATTAAAAATGTATGATGAGTTGGACAAGGTTAGACTATAAAAATCGTAATACTATTGAATCTTCCATTGCAATTGTTCACTTTTTTTATATGCATAAAAAGCGATTAATAGACTTAAGATACTTAACCAAAAAGTAAAGTAACCGATATTTGCCATATATTGATCTAACACACTATATCTAGGCATCATTTTATACACATAATCAATCACATCATTATGTAAAGTCCAAATCGCTACAAGAATAATGTGGACCCATTTAAAACGATAAAAAGGAATGTATAATAAACCTTGAATCGCCATGGCACCGTGTGAGAAAATGAGCATCCAAGAATCTATCCCTATTGCTCCTGTTTCAAAATACACAAGAAAGTTCATTACTACTGCCCATATTCCATATTTAAATAACGTTACTAGCGCTAGTGCTTCCATAAGCGGCCAATTCTTCCTCCACAAGAACGCAATTAACACAAACACAAAAAAAAGACTTGCCGTTGGACTGTCAGGTACGAAGAACAAAAATTCCGTCGGTGTTTCTGCTAACTGAAACCTGTACCAATAATAGCCATAAGCAGTTCCAAAAATGTTAATAATGAGTAAAAGTCCTAAAAATGAGCGATTGCTTAGTATCATATAAATACTTCTCACACTATTTCCCCTTTTCAATAACTTATCGTCCTATTTTACCATAGTTTATTAGGTACAGGGAAATCTCTAGAGTACAAAAGCATTTTCACAAAATAAATCCCGTAAAGTTTTTTAAAGGCTTTACGGGACTAAAAATGAATTATTTATTTTGAAAAAATTTCAATTGATTCGTTAAGGTGTTAAACATCTCTTTATCTCCATTATCTAACGCATCATCAATTAACTGGAGAAGTTTTTCTCTTTGGAATTTTTCTATACTATTTACTAAAAATTGTTCCGCAATCATTTTGTCTTTTTCGGTTATTTGTAGCTTTTTTGGCATAAATGGATTTTCAACTAGTACAGCTGCGTACTGATGAACTTGATTTGATGCGTAAAAATTCAGCTGAATGTAAATATCTTCATCTCTATTAAGGCGAATATCATGAAAAGACTTTTCTGCATCAGTAGTCATCACATTTTCTTTATAAAATCTAAAAGGTACTTCATCTACACAATGAGTGGACATAATTAATCCTCTTGGACATTTTTCTGCATTTTCAACAAAATGGACTTTTTCCATCAATTGATCATGACTCATTAAATAATTTAAAATCCAAACACATTCCCGTCTCTTCAATTGATAGTGATTCAAAAACCAACGAATGAAGTCTTTTTTTTCATTGACAGATACAGGGGTTTTCATTTTGTAATTCCCTCCTCTGCTTGCAACAAATTTTTATTATCCAACCTGTTTTACCTGCATCGCTCCTAAGGAAATGACAATTCTTAAAGCGGCCAATAAGCCTTTTCTATAAAGCCCGTTGATTTCTAACTACAAACACTTGTTTTCCCCAGGGAGGGATGGAAGCATCCTCGCTAACGAGTTCTTTTTTCCATCTCCCATAGGAGTCAAGTATCCTCTGCTTCAATCATAACTAAAAGATTTAAACTATCATTGATACTAAAACAACAACCTTTACGTACACAGCTTTTGCAAAAATAAATTTCGTAGGTCTTTCATCCAACACTTACTCGTTATCCGTTAGGCGTTGCAATATTTCAATATACTCCTCATTACTTGGGTCTGTTTGTAAAAGCATATTAAAAATTTCGGCAGCATCCCTTCTTTTTCCTTCTTCTAAAAGAAAATATCCATAATCATATAGAAAATCTGGAAGTTCTTTAAAGAAAGTATATGCTAATTGATATTTGTTTAATGCCTCTGAATATTTTTCAATTCCATGAAATGCTTTAGCAGCATCCCAATGCAATTGAGGCTCTTCGATTTCTTGCTTATCCATCATCTCAATTAACTCTAAGACATCCTCAAAACGATCTTGCGTTAAGAATAATTTATTTAATAAAAGAACAGCTTCTGTAAATTCAGGATCCATTGCTAACGCTTCTCTAAAATGCTCCTCAGCTTTTTGTTCGTCTCCACGTTTTAAAGCTAATTTGCCACCATATAAGTATAAATCTTTATTAAACTCATCTTGCTTTATTCCTTCTACAACAGTATTATACGCATCATCAAGCATTTCTTCATGCTCATATGCTCGAGCTAAATACAAATAAAGGGATTGGTAAGAAGAATCCAAAGCTTTTACTTCTTCGAATCGATTAATGGCAATCGTATATAAACCTGCCTGCGAGGCCGTTAAAGCAAGATTAAAAAGAGTATTTATCTCTATTTTTTCCTCTAGCGCTTTTTCATAATAACCAATAGCATCCTCAAAGGCTCCGCCAGCACTTAAATTATCCGCAATTCTACCATTGATATTTACTCCTGCAATATTTTCTTGCATTGGTAACACCATTTGATAGGATTTAATTGCATCAGTAATTTTGCCTTGTTCTGAATATAATTCCCCTAAGGCAAAATCAATGATGACTTCGTCTGGCAAGATTTTTTTTGCTTCTTTCAATTTTTGTTCACTAACCTCATATAAACCATCCATTTGATAAAGGTCAGCGAGGAGCAGCAATGCTTGAGGGAAAGACGGATCTTTTGGATTGATTTGTTCTAAATAAGAAATTGCTATTTCCTCATTCCCCAATTCCATTTCCACTTCCGACACAAGGACAAGTAATTCTCCTTCTTCTGGATAAGCTTCCAATAATACTAAAAACAAATTTTTGGCTTCTTCCAAAAATCCTAGCTGAAATAGTTCCTCCCCTAATACAAATCTTTCTTCGTTATTACCCGATTTTAAAATATCTTGATAATATTTTAACGCTTTCTCTTGTTGTCCTTCTTCTAATAAAGATATAATTTCATTAACTCTTTCCATATAATAATCCTCTCTAATCCCCTTCTATATTGTCAGGAAGGAAGGTACTTTTACTTCAAGTAATTCACCAAAGCCGGGACGGTAAAACACCTTATCCCCTGCTCGAATACATTTTCCTTTGTGTATAGTCATTTGTATTCTATCATAATGATAAAGAAACAAATCGTTTTCTTCAATATTTATGATTGATTCGTCGAAAGCAAATAAATTATACGTTACTTCCCCACCTTGATAAACATTTCCTTTAAATGGGTAAATGCCCATTTTCACCAAATCAGGATAAGCTATAGTCATCCCTTCCTTTATTTCACGAGCAATAGATGGTATTTTAACATCTCTCATTAAACTTGACCATATATTTTGCGTCATTTTCTTTTCTTGTTCATTTTGCGATAAAAAAATCGGTACTAATGGCGCATTATAAGGGAATAAAGCCTCTTTAATCCATCCCCAGGGCACTTGATATAAAGCTCTAGCATCATCAATCTCGATAAAAATAACAGGAACTTTTTCTCTTTTGCACAATCGAACAAAGGTAGGTGATAATAATTTCAAAGGAATTTTTACAGCTGTCACATAATCAATTGCACAATTTAGTAATTGACTATTGATTTTCTTTAATTGCACGGCCAATTCCTTTTCCCTTTTTACCTCTATGTAAAATAGGAAGGTTGTACACCCTTTTTTTATTAGATTCTCTTCTATATAATTTCTTTGCTGAGTATTAGAGGTGATTTTCTGCACTTGATTATCTAGCATAACTGTGGTGGGAGTCATTATATAAGGAGAGCCGTCCATTCGCATATATTGATAGGAGTGGAATTTGTCTTTAATCAATTCAATTCGGTTATCCTCAATCAGGATAGATGTCTTTTTCAATCTTCGCCTCTTTACTAAATGGATATCTTCAAGGATATATCGCATTTTAAATCACCACCTGTTCTTTTAAGACAGGCTATGATGTAAAGTTAGCAAATATTCCTTCAATTAGTCTTTTGATGATTTCCTAAACCAAAAAAATCGTCGACAAACATATCCTTGTTCATCGACGACCTATTAATTTAATTAGACAATACATTAAGATGCTCGAAGAAAGATGGATAGGACACTGCAATCGCATTGGTATTTTCAAGGATAATTTCTCCTTCACAAACCTGAGAAGCAATTGCAAGCATCATGCCGATACGATGATCTCCATGAGAATCTACTTTCGCTCCAATTAGCTTCGTCCCTCCAGTGATGATCATTCCATCATCTGTTGCTTGTATGTCTGCGCCTAACTTATTTAGCTCCGTCACTACTGTATCAATTCTATTTGTTTCCTTTACTTTCAATTCATGTGCATCTTTAATAGTCGTGATACCCTCTGCCTGCGTTGCTAACAATGCAATAATCGGGATTTCATCAATTAATTTAGGAATAATCTCTCCTTCAATTGTTGTCCCTTTTAAATTGCTTGTCCTAACCTTAATTGTTCCTGTTGGCTCAAAAATATCAGCATCATTTTTATGAATCTCCATGTTTGCTCCCATGTCATGTAGTACATCTATAATCCCAGTTCTTGTGGGATTAAGCCCAACATTATTTAATGTAATACTACTGTTAGGAACGATACAACCTGCTACAAGGAAGAATGCTGCAGATGAAATGTCCCCAGGAACATGAATTTCCGT
>NZ_DALZDK010000026.1:67251-74004 GCF_031978665.1 Niallia sp.
TCAGCTTTTGACCACCTTCAACTTGAATTTCATTTTCTTGTCTACTAATATGTCCACCGAATCGTTGGATCATTCTTTCTGTATGATCCCGTGTAGCTACTGGCTCTATCACCTTTGTAATACCATCTGCATTTAGGCCTGCAAATAGAATGGCTGATTTAACTTGTGCACTTGCTACAGGCAATCGATAGGTAATGCTTTGCAAATCCCCACCACGAACGGATAAAGGAGTGTACTTTCCTTCTTCCCTGCCGTCAATCTTTGCACCCATTTCTCTTAAAGGGGTAACCACTCTTGTCATTGGACGCTTGCCAATCGATGAATCACCGACTAATGTGCTGTGAAAATGTAATCCCGATAATATCCCTGTTAATAACCGAATCGTTGTACCTGAATTCCCAACATCCAAAATGTCTTTTGGTTCTTGTAATTCTCCTATTCCTTTTCCATAGATAACTACCTTTTCAGCATTCTGTTCAATTAACACACCTAATTTTCGAAAACAAGAGATTGTGCTTAAACAGTCTTCTCCTAAAAGAAAATTGGTAACGGTTGTCGTTCCTTCTGCTATTGATCCAAACATAATCGAACGATGAGAAATCGATTTATCCCCTGGGACTGCAATTTCTCCATTTAATCCATGCATATTTTGTTTAAGTGTTATTAAGTCCAATACATCCACCTTCGTTCTATCCAATCGTAGTATCGTAATTAGAATAAGAGGCAATGCATTTCTGCGCCCTTATTCTATCTTCCTCTGTTTGGAAACTGATAACGAGAATTCCAAAAATCTCTTCTCGCGTTTCCATTATGCGAATATTCGTTATGCTTATTTTTTCTTTAGCCAAAAAGCCTGTAATTTCAGAAATCACCCCTGGATAGTCAGGAACATCTACATATAAATCATAAAAAGCTGGTATCGCACCTTTTTGATCCTGAGGCAGACCATCCCTTACCGTTTTCGCCCGTGAAAAATAAGCATACAGCTCTTCTGCTCGCTCATTTTCAATAAGCGCAAGAACTTTATCCATTTCTTGTTTCCAGTCATTCATTAACTCGATTAATACGATTTTATTATGTATTAATATATCTCGCCACATGGAAGGACTACTTGAAGCAATTCTCGTAATATCTCTGAAGCCACCAGCCGCTAATCTTGTAACAAGCTTATGGCTTTCACTAATATGATCTGCCTGATGCACTAACGATGCAGCAACTATATGAGGCATATGACTAATTGCACCTGCTAATAAATCATGCTCCTCTGGAGAAATAATTAAGAACTTCGCATTTGTCCCTTGCAACCATTTCAGTAATTGCTGAACCATTTGATCACTAATTCGTTCATGAGGGGTTAGCAAATAAAAAGCATTTTCAAAAAGAATTACTTTTGAAGCCGAGACACCACTTTTATGTGAGCCCGCCATCGGATGTCCCCCTATAAAAGTAATGCCTTTGTCTAATAGCACTTGCGATTTATTCGTAATAACGGATTTAGTACTACCAACATCCGTAATCAGCACATTTTGTTTTAGCTCGATTGCTGAAAGCATTTCGATGATGGTTTCTGTTTCTTTCACTGGTGTAGAAATAATAATAAGATCAGCCGATTTTGCCCCTGCTTCAATCGTTGTTGCTATTTCATCAATAACACCTAGCATTTTAGCTAACTTTAAATTATCGTGAGAAATATCATATCCAGAAATGATACTTTCTGGATGTTCTTTTTTTATACATAAAGCTAACGATCCACCTATAAGTCCTAAGCCTATTATGAAGACGCGACCGTTCATTCTATCACCGCCTTCTATTCTCATGGCAACATTATTTCGCGACTTTCTTTTCTGTAAGAAATTGTGTCATCACCTTTATCAAGCCTTCGTTCTCTTCTTTTGATCCAATTGTTATCCGGACAGAAGTAGGGAAATTTAAAGGCACACCGGAACGGACGATATATCCTTTACTCATTAAATACTGGAATACTTCATTTCCATCTATTTTAAAATCAACTAAGATAAAATTCGTTTGCGATGGGTAGTAAGATAAATTATTCTCCTCACAAAAACGGTATAGCTGCTCTAAGCCTTCTCTATTTTTCTGTCTGCAAGATTCAACAAACTCCTGATCCTTAAGTGCCTCTTCTGTTGCAATTTGTCCTAATGTATTCACATTAAAAGGTTCTCTAATCGGATCTAATGTGTTTAATAGAGAAGCATTTGCAACTCCATATCCTACTCGGAAGCTTGCAAGACCATATATTTTCGAAAATGTTCGTAAAACGATAAGGTTAGAAAACTTTCTTGTTAGAGAAATAGAATCATAATAATCGTCTGCAACTACATATTCATAATATGCTTCATCCAATACAACCAGGACTTCCTGTGGAACTTTTTCTAAGAAAGCAACTATATCATTTTCAGGAATATACGTACCAGTTGGATTATTTGGACTACAAAGCCATACAACACTTGTATTTTCATCGATTGCAGCAAGCATCGCAGGTAAATCATGCTCCGCTTTTTCTGTTAGCGGCACTTCTCTTACTTCTGCACCATCTACAATCGCATTATGCTTATACTGGCCAAATGTATGACTAGCCATTACTGTATTCAATCCCGGACTTAAAAGTGCTCTCGAAATCATTAAAATAATTTCATCAGAACCATTTCCAAGCACTAACTCTTCTGGTGTTACCTTAAGAAAATCAGCAAGCGCATAGCGTAAGTTTGTAGCATATCCATCTGGATACAAAGCATAAGAGCCATCTACTTTTTTTAATGCTTCTAATACTTTTGGAGAGCTCCCAAAAGGGTTTTCGTTGGAGGCAAGTTTTACAATATGATCTAAATTAAATTGTTTTTTCACTTCTTCAATAGTTCTACCTGGTTGATAAGCTTTTAAACTTAAAAGCTGCTGTTTCCACTTCATTATTTTCACCCCGAAAAGTTATTTATTGTTTTGCTAAATCTGGCCTTAATTGAATGGCTTTTTCTAAATAAATATGTTGTATTTCATCTTGACTAATTTCTGTATTCCAATGCATCATAATGCGAATGCATTTTTCGAGCGAATTAGGTACTGCTATTTCTTTCATACACATGACTGGAACGTATGTCCAATCTTCTTGCGAGCGAATAACTTTAGCCGGAAAAGCAGCATTTATATCATCCGTTATTGATATAAAGACAGAAGCCACATCACTTGCTTTTATCTTATTCGATTTAATCATTTCGTTAACAAGACTTTCTGTCGCAGTTAATATCTCTATCTCTTCATTATTTTCAACCGTTATAGCTCCCCTAACTCCTCTAATCATTTATTTCCCACCTTTAAATAACGCTAATTCTTTTCTAATTTCCTCTTCATCCATTTCTACTAAAACAGGGTAACCAATCTCTTTCAAAAGAACAAAACGGATGCTACCATTTATCGATTTCTTATCTTGCTTCATTCGATCAATTAACCGTTCGACATTTAAATCTCCTGGTATATTACATGCATAACCTAGTTGTTCAAGCCAATTTATGTATTCTTCTAATGCAAAAACTAAGTCGTATCTTTGCTTGCTTAATCTTAATGCAAAAATCATGCCAATGACTACTGCTTCACCGTGCGTGAATTTTCCGTAGCCCATTTCTGCTTCTATTGCATGTCCAAGCGTATGACCAAAGTTCAAAAAGGCTCTTACATTTGATTCTTTTTCATCTTTTTCTACGATTTTACGTTTAACAAGAATACCCTTTTCAAGAATCGTAGACCAATAAGTTAAGGGAACTTCTGACAAATCTCTTATCTGGCTAAGCAATTCACGATAAAACTGTGAATCACTTATTAACGCGTGCTTGATTACCTCACCAAATCCTGATCTAAGCTCTTGAATTGGCAAGGTAGATAAAAAGTTCGTATCATAAAAAACAGCCTCTGGCTGATTAAAAACGCCAATCATATTTTTTCCAAGTGGATGATTAATAGCTACCTTGCCACCAACAGCACTATCATGAGCTAGAATGGTTGTAGGTACTTGAATGAATGGAATTCCTCTCATAAAAGATGCCGCCACGTAACCAGCCAAGTCACCGACTGCCCCGCCACCTAATGCAAGCACCAGTGATTTACGATCCAAATGCTGCTCAAGCATAAAGGTCAAGCAAGCGTAAAAAACATCAAATGTTTTCGCCTTTTCACCTGTCGGTACAGTATAAGTAACAATAGGAAGGGAGGAAAGATTTTTTTCTACTACCTTCAAATGCAGCTGTTCTACTAATTCATCGGTAATAATCAGTACCTTTGTTACGTCAGCAAAATTCTTTTCTATAAAAGAACTCAACGTTTCAATAACATGTTCCCCAATCCATACATCATATCGTTTCGACGCTGTCTGAACAGAAACTGTCGTCATTAGAATTCCCTCGCATGTTTATTATGCTCGGCAATATTAGCCAATAGCCCTTCGAAGCGATCAGAATAAAATTGATCTACAATCGCGGAAGCAAGCTCCCATGCAACTGCATGCTCTGCTACTACTGCAGCAGCAGGAACTGCACAACTATCGCTTCGTTCAATACTCGCTGTAAACTCTTCTTTTGTATCAATATCGACACTCTTTAACGGTTTATAAAGAGTCGGAATCGGCTTCATTACCCCTCTAATTATTATTGGCATACCATTGGTCATTCCACCTTCTAAACCACCTAAACGATTCGTTCTGCGAGAATAACCTGTTTCTTGATCCCAGATAATTTCATCATGGACTTCACTTCCTGGCTTTCTTGCAGCTTCAAAACCTATCCCAATCTCTACTCCCTTAAATGCATTAATACTCATAATGGCAGAAGCAAGCTTCGCATCTAATTTTCTATCATAATGAACATAGCTACCAACACCAATAGGCATGCCTTCCACAATAACTTCTACAACGCCACCGATAGAATCGCCATTTGCTTTTGCTTCATCAATTGCCTTCATCATTTCGATTCCTGCTTGTTCATCTAAACAACGAACTGGTGAGTTTTCGGTAATTTCCTTAAGCTTATCAATAGATTCATAATCCGTTACATTTGATCTCACCCCACCAATTTCCACTACGTGAGAAGCAACTTTAATACCTAGTAATGCAAGCAATTTTTTTGCCACCGCTCCTGCTGCAACACGAACTGTCGTTTCACGTGCAGAAGATCTCTCTAAGACATTTCTCATATCACGATGACCATATTTAATAGCGCCGTTTAAATCAGCATGTCCAGGTCTTGGACGGCTAATTTTTCTTTTTATCTCATTTGCTTCTGATTCATCGATCGGATCCTGCCCCATAATTTTAGTCCAGTGTTTCCAATCATTATTTTCTACAATTAAAGAAACAGGTGAACCTAACGTATAGCCATGTCTAACGCCACCGCCGATTTCTGCAGTATCTGTTTCGATTTGCATTCTTCTTCCTCTACCATGGCCTTTTTGCCTTCTAGCTAATTCCTGATTGATATCTTCCGCTAATAAAGGCATTCCAGCAGGAAGCCCCTCTATAATCGTAATTAGTTTGGGACCATGCGATTCCCCTGATGTTAAGTATCTCATAATTAAATCCTTTCTCCCTTCAACGCTTTAAAGTGATTATGTTTCAATATAACATATCAATCCAGTTATGAATAGAGAAAACCCTAAAAATCTTTGCAAAATTATACAAATCTATCTTAATCTCGAAGGACCATGAATGAGCAATTATACAAACAATAGCAAAACAAAGACAAACTATACTTATGTTTTGCCATTGTTTATATTTTTCGATAGAAAAAAGTATCGGCTGTTTCTAATCCATATTTTGCCGGTGTGAAAATTTGTTCCGTACTGCCAACAAAGAAAATCCCACCAGGTCTTAAGGCTTTCGCAAATTTATGATAAAGTAAATCTTTTGCATCTTCAGTAAAATATATTAAAACATTTCTACATACAATTAAATCAAATGGCCCATCAAATGAATCAGACAATAAATTTTGCTTTTTAAATGTGACATTTTTTTTCACTTCATCTTTTATTTTATACATTGTACCCTGCTGTTCAAAATACTTAGCCTTTTGAGCCAGCGGCACTTCATTTAGTGCTCGTTCTAGATATAGACCCTTTTTCGCCCGGTCCAATGCGTTTGCATCAATATCAGTTGCAAGGATTTGGAAATTCCCCAACCCCAACTGCCTCTCGTTGGAAAGCAGCATGGATAATGTATAAGGCTCTTCCCCTGTTGAGCAAGCTGCACTCCAAACCTTCAGCTGCGATTTAGTTTGGAGGAGGGATGGCAATATTTTTTTCTCTAAAACTTCCCAGCGTTTATAATTACGGTAAAACTCAGAAACATTAATCGTCATTCGATCAAGTAACTCATCCAATAATTCTTTATTAGTATGTATCGCTTTAAAATAATCTGCAAAAGATGTAAAACCTCTTTTTTCATAAAGAGATGTCAACCTTCTTTTCATTTGTGCTTCTTTATATAAAGACAAATCTATTCCTGATAATTTATAGAAATTCTTTATAAATTCTTGAAAATCCTTCTCCATGTAAATTCCTCACAACCATCATAATATCAACTTCTTTTTTTAGTATATACGATTTCCCCCAAAAAGGGCCAAATTTTATTCCGATAATTCATATAATTAGTCGAAATGCGGAAGCGCACCCGGTTTGGGGCGTGTGGGGTGGAGCGGTCATTCCTGAGATAAAGGAAACACGGTGAACGTTAGTGAACCGATGTTGACTTATCGT
>NZ_DALZDK010000027.1:0-13532 GCF_031978665.1 Niallia sp.
TGGCCAGATGCCATTGGTTGATAGCTATCGAATGTATGGTTGATGATACCATATCCACGTGTTAATGTTAAGAATTCTGTTGTATAACCAATTAAACCACGAGCAGGTACGTTAAAGATTAAACGAACTTGTCCGTTACCATTGTTGATCATATCTAACATTTCACCTTTACGAGCACCGATTGATTCCATTACAGAACCTGTATGCTCTTCTGGAACATCGATTTGTACTCGCTCAATTGGTTCACAACGAACGCCATCGATAGTTTTAACAATAACTTCTGGTTTAGATACTTGAAGCTCATAACCTTCACGACGCATGTTTTCAATTAAGATAGATAAGTGAAGTTCTCCACGTCCAGAAACAGTCCAAGCATCTGGAGAATCTGTGTTTTCAACACGTAAGCTCACATCTGTTTCTAATTGAGCGCGTAATCTTTCTTCAATTTTTCTTGAAGTTAAATATTTTCCTTCCTTACCTGCAAAAGGAGAGTTATTAACTAAGAATGTCATTTGAAGTGTAGGCTCATCAATACGTAAAACTGGAAGTGCTTCTTGGTGTTCAAACGGACATACTGTTTCACCAACGTTAATATCTTCCATTCCTGATACCGCAATTAAATCTCCAGCGTATGCTTCTTCAATTTCTTGACGCTTCAATCCGAAGAAACCAAAGATTTTTGTTACGCGGAACTGTTTAACTGTTCCATCTAATTTCATTAAAGCTACTTGTTGTCCAACTTTCATCGTACCGCGGAATACACGACCGATACCAATTCTTCCAACATAGTCGTTGTAGTCTAAAAGAGCTACTTGGAATTGTAAAGGCTCTTCACGATTATCAACTGGTGCAGGAATATGATCAACAATTGCATCATATAATGATTGCATGTTTTCATCTTGCTTTTCAGGGTTTGTGCTAGCTGTTCCATTAATAGCTGATGCATAGATAACAGGGAATTCTAACTGCTCTTCTGTCGCATCTAACTCAATAAATAAATCTAGAACTTCATCAATTACTTCAGCAGGACGAGCAAAATCACGGTCAATTTTATTTACTACAACAATTGGAGTTAAGTTTTGCTCTAATGCTTTTTTCAATACGAAACGTGTTTGAGGCATACAACCTTCATATGCATCAACAACAAGTAGAACACCATCAACCATTTTCATGATACGTTCTACTTCTCCACCAAAGTCAGCATGTCCTGGTGTATCAAGAATATTAATACGTTTATCTTTATATTGAATAGCAGTATTTTTCGCTAATATTGTTATTCCACGTTCTCTTTCTAAATCATTGGAATCCATTGCACGTTCTTCTACATGTTCGTTTGTACGGAATGTGCCGGATTGTTTTAACAGCTGGTCAACCAAAGTCGTTTTACCGTGGTCAACGTGAGCAATAATAGCAATGTTACGAATATCTTCTCTAATTTTCAAAAATTTCACTCCTACCTAAATATGTCTATCTGGATTTAACTTATTTTTTTAATAATATTATAACTGAGTCATTATATCACATAATTCTTCAGAAACCTAAAAGCTTTTATAAAAATTACGAATGTAAACGTTATTTTAACAAAATATTTTATTTACCTATCCAATTTTTCTTATAAATAACAATTTCTTTACAATATTTCTGTTCTTTCCAATCCATACCATAGTATTATAGAAGGGAACACAGATAAAAAACCCACATCTTTTCGCTGTGGGATGGTTTTAAGATTATCATACGCTATTATTTCCGATTAATATACACCATAATAAAGGAAGATAAACATGAATTTTGATAAATATCCATTTTTTTACTACAACATCTATGGAATTTCAAGTTTTATTGGTATCGGGATATGTATTCTTGAAAAAACATTACTTGGCACACTTATTTGTTTTTTCTTATTTTGCAGTATTTGGTCACTTAGATCCTACAAAAAAAAGAAAATGCAACGGATACCGGAAAAACAGCATGGATAACCTTTACCAGTTTCCGTCCTTTAAATATTTTTGGAGAATTTCATCGTGCAATCCAGGCTTAGAAGCAAAAAAGGATTGTTGTGTTAATAAATCAAGAGGTTCATTTCTTAAGGTTGTTACCTTGCCCCCCAGTTCTTCTACCATTATCTTACCTGCTGCGTAATCCCATGGTGATAATCTTAAAGTTAAATAAGCATCCATTCGACCAGCAGCGATATAGGCTAGTTCTAAACAAGCAGATCCAAAAGATCTTGTGCCCCTAGAATCTCTTACAAGTGGTTCTAATATAGTCGGATCAATTCGTTTATTTTTCGTAACCCATGTGGCGTTTAATCCAATAATAGCCTCGTCAACAGCAGTGTCCTTTAATGGCAATAGCTTTGTATCATTCATAAATACACCATTTCCCTTTTGAACATGGTATAGTTCTTCTGCTACTACATCATAAATTAAACCAATTTTCCCTATTCCATCCTCATAAATACCGATTGAAATCGCAAAATCCCGTTGCATATGGACAAAATTCATCGTTCCATCGATTGGATCAATAATCCAGACAATTCCTTTTAAATCTTCTAAAGATTCACTTACTCCCTCTTCTCCTAAAATTCGATGAGCAGGAAAAACTTCATTGATCTTATTTATCAAAAACTCTTCTGTACCCTTGTCTATTTGTGTGACTAAATCATTTTTATTCGATTTTGTTTGAATAATAAGCTCAGAGGAAAAAGACTTGATGATTCTTTCACCTGCCTCTTTTATCCATTCTTTTGCATACTTATCGATTTCCAGCCAGTTTGTCATCTTCTCAACCTTCTTTACATTCTTTTTTCCATCACTTACTATATTTTAGCTTATCTAATCCTCAATCATACTTCAATAATAATCAAAATAAAAAATCAATCTTTACATTATCTAGTATCGTAATATAAGCAACTTCCATGAATTACACCTCTTAATGAAAAGCTTCTTCTAAATACCAGCTGTTTTAAGTTAAGTATTGCTATTAACCGCAGCCTGAATGCCCTTCGTATTCCTTATTCCCAACGCAAAATCATGCAGCTGACTCTATAGGAATTCAAAATTACTTCCTATAGAGTCAGCTGCATGATTACCTAACTGGCTATTCATTCCTTATAATGCTTTAAGTCTTAGAAGTTCCTGCCTAATTCTTTCTAGTTTTTGCTTGCTTAATTTTTTTTGCTTTTCATCCTTTTCATTCATTGCATCGAATAAGGTAGCTAACTCATAATCCATTTCTAGACGAAGAACTGCTTTTTTTTCCTTTTCTACTTCCATTTTCTTCGCTAAATTCATTAATTGTTTCACTGACAGTGCACCCCTTTCATCGACTTACATTTCTGTTGATTTCATATATATTATGTGGAAACCAATTAGCTTGCTCCTTTTTTGTGCTATAACCTAGTTCAATCCATATTTCTTCATAATAATATTTATGTATGCTACAATATTTGCGACAAGCATATCTAATGATGAAGATGCAAGTAAATGACTAGATAGCTCACTTGATTTTATATACACTATTTACCCGGAAACATAGGAGATAAACTAAAAAGGAGATAAGAAATAATGTCGTTCACTGGTTTTACACAAAAAGATTTTGATACATTTACGATTGAAGGGCTCGATTCACGAATGGAAGCAATCCAAGATAGAATTCAGCCGAAATTCCGCGAAATTGGGACAGAACTTACTGAGCAGCTTGCAGGAAAACTAGGAATGGAAATGTTCCTACATATTGCAAAACATGCAAGACGCACTGTTAATCCCCCAAAAGATACATGGCTTGCCATTGCGAGTAATAAGCGTGGATATAAACAGCATCCCCATTTCCAAGTTGGTTTATTTGATGACCATCTCTTTATTTGGCTAGCTTATATATATGAACTTCCAAAAAAGAAAGAAATTGCAGAGGACTTTTTGGCAAATTATGAGCTATTGCAATCAACTCTGCCACAGGACTATTTCCTTTCCATGGATCATATGAAAAAAGAGGCAGTTAAAATTGGCGAAGCTGATTTAGAAGCAGCCTTAACAAGATTCCGTGATGTGAAAAAAGCAGAGTTTCTAGTAGGTCAGAAAATTCCTGCTGGTGATCCTATTTTAACAAATGGCGAAGCATTGCTTACCCTCATAGAAGAAACATATGATACATTACTTCCAATTTATAAATTATCGCTAGAAGATTAAGCCAGATAATAGCCGCCCTAATGAGGGAATTATCTAACATACAAAAAAACTTGGAGAAATTCCAAGTTTTTTTGTATGTTATCTAGTTCTCGTTAATTGATCCAGGAATTACAATTTCTCGATAAATCCTTCCATGTCCTCCTTCATTAATCCACCAACTTCAACGATTAAACCCTTTATCAATAATTGGGCAGCTAGTGTTTTATTTTCTCTTTCGTAACAGAAACTACTTTTTCAAAGAGACTTTCCCCTTATGACATCTTTATTCTACTATTATCCGGAGCTTCTTTTGCTTTCTTTATCGTTCGATAGGTAGAGTATCCACTTACTTCTTCAAACTCATCACAAACTTTCTTTTCTTGCGCTTTCCCTGGTACAATTTTTTTGAATGCACGGTATTGTTCCATTAAATCTGTCTTTTCTACCCCTTTTTCATAGGCTTTCTCGATGCATTCAAAAAATTTAACCACTATTATAATTTCATCTGTTGACCAATCGATATCGATTGGATATTGATAATCCATTTTTCCACATCCTATAATTTTTGAATTTTTTCAGATGAAACTATTGTAATTTAAGTTTGGAATAATGTAAAACAGTGCTAAAAACTTCTTCAAATCACTCTTTATAAACGTAAAGATATGTAAAAATAATAAGTGGAAAAATAATTCTTTTCCCTCTAGTAAAAACTAATTGTATGCAAAGAAAATAAAAAATGCTATAATTCTTTTGTTTTATGATTTTTATATTTTGTGATTAGGGTAATAACTAGTAAACAGTAGTTAAAATTAGTCAATACAGCGACAACATAAACTGTAAAATTTCTAGCAACTACATAAGGAATTTAATAAAGTTCGCTTAAAAATTGCATAAAAATACTAAATAAAGAGGTGTGGTAATAAATTGTCACAACACGAAACACCGTTATACCACGGATTATTGGAACATGTTAAAAAGGATCCAATACAATTTCATATACCTGGGCATAAAAAAGGCAATGGAATGGATCCAGAATTTAGAAACTTTATCGGAGAAAACGCCCTTTCGATAGACCTTATTAATATTGGTCCACTTGATGATCTTCATTATCCAAAAGGGATGATAAAACAAGCGCAGCAACTTGCTGCAGAAGCGTTTGGCGCAGATCACACTTTCTTTTCCGTTCAAGGCACAAGTGGTGCTATCATGACAATGATCATGAGTGTTTGTGGCCCAGGAGATAAAATAATTGTTCCAAGAAATGTCCATAAATCAGTTATGTCCGCCATCATATTTGCTGGAGCAATCCCTATTTTTATCCATCCAGAAGTGGACAAAAATCTCGGTATTTCTCATGGAATTACGATTGAATCTGTTCAACATGCTTTAGACCTTCATCCTGATGCGAAAGGCCTATTAGTTATTAACCCAACTTATTTTGGTATTTCTGCTGATTTAAAGACGATTGTGGATTTAGCTCATTCTTACAATATTCCAGTACTTGTAGATGAAGCACATGGGGTTCATATTCATTTTCATGAGGATCTTCCTATGTCTGCCATGCAGGCTGGTGCAGATATAGCTGCGACAAGTGTACATAAGCTTGGCGGATCTATGACACAGAGCTCTATTTTAAATATGAGAGGCAATCTTATTAGCTACAAGCGTGTACAATCGATTTTAAGCATGTTAACGACAACCAGCACATCGTACCTGTTACTAGCTTCCCTTGACGTTGCTAGAAAACGTCTTGCAACAGAAGGAAAAGAGCTTATCGATAAAACGATTAATCTTGCACAATATATTCGTCGACAAATTAATGACATTGAACACTTATATTGTGTCGGAGAAGAAATTCTTGAGTCTGATTCTGCCTTTGATTATGATCCAACTAAATTAATTATTTCCGTAAAAGATTTAGGTCTAACAGGACATGATGCAGAAGAATGGCTACGTCAAAACTTTCGAATTGAAGTTGAGATGTCTGATTTGTATAATATCCTGTGTATTATTACACCTGGTGATTCTGAAAGAGAGGCAAATATTTTAATTGATGCCCTTAAAGCTCTTGCAGAAGCGAGAAAAGATAAAGCTTCTAAAGTGGAGGCACGGGTAATGCTGCCGAATATCCCACTTTTAGCTCTAACACCAAGAGATGCTTTCTACTCAGAGACAGAATTAATTAATTTTGATGAATCAGTAGGAAGAGTCATTGCGGAGTTTATTATGGTATACCCTCCAGGAATCCCTATTTTCATCCCTGGCGAAATTATTACAGAAGACAACCTTGCCTATATAAAAAGAAATATGGAAGCAGGATTGCCTGTTCAAGGGCCTGAGGATTACGATTTCAAAAAGCTTCGTGTCATTAAGGAGCATCGTGCAATAAGATAATAGAGTTTTATTTAACAGGAATGCCGAAATAAAGGTATTCCTGTCTTAACTATGGAGACAAATGTAAGGAAAGATTGGAGTTTTTCTGTTTGAAAAAATATATCGTTATTACCGTCATTAGTTTATTAATTAGTCTTGCGACCCCGTTTATTTTTAAAAATTATGTAGAGCATAAACCAGAGCGATTAGAACAGGCATTTCGATTTGGAGGTCCTATTCCATTTGCAGAACAACAAAAGCTGCTGCCTGCTTCAACGAATGCATATCCGTTAGAAGTTTCATTCGTCTCTCCATTCCAAACGAAAACAATTCTTCATCCGGTTTCACTATTTTTTAGTTTCCTTGTGTTTTTCTTGTTAATACTATCTATTTTTACCGTTCTTAATAGTTATTTTGGAAAAAAACCAATGAAACGGAAGCAATAAGTATATGCGTGCTTTTCTCGTGACTTTTTGAATTTATTTAAACGAAACGTCTTTGTTTGGTGCAAAGGCGTTTTTTAATGCTGAATTATGATTAGAAAGATAAGGGAGGAGAATTATTTATTCCTTTTGCCCCGAAATTCCTATGCTAAAAGATAACAGGGCGCTCTTCTCTATTACCTTACCATTCCTATTTCATGCTAAATGGGCACAGAGAGCCTTCTTCTGTTCCCTTTTCCACTTTCTTTCTAGACAAACGGGCACAGAGATCCCTTATTTAGCTTTTATCATTGTATGTGATATCGTTTCTTTCAAACAACAGAAATAATCGTCATAATTAAATGGAAGGACCCATAAATGGATAAACTGATCATCGTGGCAAGCATTGTTTTTCTTGTTGATTGTATAATAGAATTTCCAATTATAATGGCTAAATAAAAAAACACACCAAACATAAACACTTTATAAAGAATTAAATCATGTCTTGATAACCATTCAATAATCGAAAAGCCACTCCAAATGATTAGCTGAAATAAAATAGCTGTATAAATCTTCAAGAAAAACACCACCTTTCCCCTACTAACGATCTATACTAGTATATGTATCAATCTTTTGTTTTATTTTATAATTATTTTCTTAAAAAAAACAGCAATATGGTTGGATCTAATAGCCAACTATATTTTTAAAAACTAGACTAAATTAAGAGATTCCCGAGAAAATTACCCCTTAATTGCTTTAAATGCAAAAAAAAGAAGCCCTAAAAGAGGACTTCTTTTTTATCATTAACGTAAGATATGAATTGGGTTACCAATAGCAACTTCCGCTGCTTCCATTGTTACCTCACCTAAAGTTGGATGAGCATGGATAGTCATAGCTAAATCTTCAGCTGTCATTCCAGCTTCGATAGCTAAACCTAATTCAGCAATCATATCAGATGCACTTGGACCAGCGATTTGAGCACCGATTACAAGACCATCTTCTTTACGTGTAACAAGCTTCATGAAACCTTCAGCATCGTTAAGAGCTAGGGCACGACCGTTAGCTGCAAATGGGAATTTAGCAGCTTTCACTTCAATACCAGCTTCTTTCGCTGATGCTTCTGTGTGACCAACTGTAGCTAATTCTGGCTCAGAGAATACAACTGCAGGAATTCCTAAATAGTCGATTTCTGAGTTATGTCCAGCAATAACCTCAGCAGCAATTTTACCTTCATAAGAAGCTTTATGAGCTAATGGAGGACCAGATACTACGTCACCGATAGCAAAGATATTGCTTACAGTTGTACGGCATTGCTTATCTGTTTTAATGATTCCGCGTTCGCCTAACTCAATACCAACTTGTTCTAAGCCAAGTTCGTCTGTATTAGGTTTTCTACCAACCATTACGAATACATAATCAGCTTCAACTGATTTTTCTTCGCCTTTAACTTCATATTTAACAACAACGCCAGTGTCACTTTCTTCAACACCTTTAGCCATTGCTTTTGTAATGATTTCAGCGCCTTTTTTCTTAAGGTTACGAGTAACTAATGAAGACATTTGTTTTTCAAAACCACCAAGAATTTCATCAGCACCTTCAAGGATTGTTACTTGAGTACCAAAGTTAGCATAAGCTCCACCAAGTTCAGTACCAACATATCCTCCACCGATTACAACAATTTTCTCTGGAATTTCTTGAAGTGCAAGAGCACCAGTTGAATCAAGAACTCGTTTAGAGAATTTGAAAGTAGGGATTTCGATTGGACGAGATCCAGTTGCGATAATTGCATTTTTAAAAGTATAAGTTTGAGAATTTTTCTCGTCCATTACTTTTAATGTGTTAGCATCTACGAAATATGCTTCACCATATGCAATATCAATTTTGTTTCCTTTTAAAAGTCCTTCTACTCCACCAGTAAGCTTTTTAACAACACTGTCTTTCCAAGCTTGAACTTTTGAGAAGTCAACTTTTACATTTTCAGTTGTAATCCCCATGTCTGCAGAATGTGCAGCATGCTCATAACGATGTCCAGCAGAGATTAAAGCTTTAGAAGGAATACATCCAACGTTCAAGCAAACTCCACCTAATACGTTTTTCTCAACGATTGTAACTTTTTGTCCTAATTGTGCTGCACGAATTGCTGCAACATATCCACCAGGACCCGCACCAATGACTATAGTATCTGTTTCAATAGGAAAATCTCCAACTACCATGTTTTTACGCCTCCATTAACAATAGTTCTGGATCGTTCAATAAACGCTTAATATGATTCATTGCATTTTGAGCAGTAGCTCCGTCGATCATTCTGTGGTCAAAGCTTAAAGAAAGTGCTAATACAGGAGCAGCAACAATTTCTCCATCTTTAACGATAGCTTTTTCCGCAATACGACCAATACCTAAAATAGCAACTTCAGGATGGTTGATTACTGGAGTAAACCATTGTCCACCAGCAGATCCAATGTTAGAAATTGTGCAAGAAGCACCTTTCATTTCAGCTGGAGCTAATTTACCGTCTCTTGCTTTAACAGCAAGTTCATTAATTTCGTTAGAGATGTTAAAGATACCTTTGCGATCAGCATTTTTAACAACAGGAACTAATAAACCTTTTTCTGTATCAGCAGCAATACCGATATTATAGTAATGCTTATGAACGATTTCGCTTGTAGCATCATCTAATGATGTGTTTAAAGCAGGGAATTCTTTTAATGCACTTGTTAAAGCTTTTACTACATAAGGTAAGAATGTTAATTTAATACCTTTTGCTGCAGCAACTTCTTTATACTTCTTACGATGTGCAACTAAGTTAGACACTTCTACTTCATCCATTAATGTTACGTGAGGAGCAGTGTGCTTAGAGTTTACCATTGCTTTAGCAATAGCTTTTCTGATTCCACTCATTTTCTCACGAGTTTCTGGGAAGTCACCTTCTGGAATAGCAAGTGGCTTAGGTGCTTCAGTAGTAGTAGTAGTTTCAGCTGGAGCAGCTTCTGCAGCTGGTTGGCTAGCAGGTGCAGCACCACCATTTAAGTGTGCATCAATGTCTTCTTTCGAAATACGTCCGTTTTTACCAGAACCAGAAACAAGTTGAATTTCTACTCCTTTATCACGAGCATATTTACGTACAGAAGGCATTGCAATGATGCGTCTGCTTGGATCAACATCTGCTTCTGGTGCTTTGCTTTCTTCAGCAGCTTCAGGTTTTGCTTCTTCAGCAGCTGGAGCTTCATCAGCATGATCGCCTTTGAATTGAAGATTTTCGTATCCAGGAGCATCGAATGTAATTAATACATCACCAACGATAGCAACTGTTCCTTCTTCAACTAAAACTTCTTCTACAGTACCTTCAACTGGAGAAGGAATTTCAACTACTGCTTTATCATTTTGCACTTCACATAATACATCATCTTCTTGTACTTTATCGCCTGGTTTAACAAACCATTTTACGATTTCGCCTTCGTGAATACCTTCACCAATGTCAGGCAATCTAAATTGAAAAGCCAATGTGACAACCTCCTAATATTCTTATGAAAAATTTTCTTCTTTAACTAACTTATCTTCTAATTCTCATGCGAATTTTATTCGGTAATGATTAGAAAGTTAGAACTTTTTTAGCCGTTTCAATAATATCTTTAAAGTTTGGAAGCCATACAGTTTCTGCTTGAGTAAATGCAAATACAGTATCAGGTGCAGTTACACGTAGAACTGGAGCTTCTAAGCTTAGAATTGCGCGATCATTGATTTCAGCAACAACATTAGCTGCAATACCAGCTTGTTTTTGTGCTTCTTGAACTACAACAGCTCTTCCTGTTTTTTCAACAGAACCAATGATAGTTTCGATATCTAGTGGGCTAACTGTACGTAAGTCAACTACTTCCACAGAGTATCCTTCTTTTTCTAATTCTTCTGCTGCTTTAATAGACTCTTGAACCATTGCTCCATAAGTAATGATAGAAAGGTCTTTACCTTCACGCTTAACATCCGCTTTTCCAAGAGGAATAGTGTATTCTTCTTCTGGTACTTCTTGACGGAATGAACGGTATAATTTCATATGCTCTAAGAAGATAACTGGATCGTTATCACGAATAGCAGAAATTAAAAGACCTTTAGCATCGTAAGGAGTTGATGGGATAACAACTTTAAGACCTGGTTGTTGTGCCATTAATCCTTCTAAGCTGTCCGCATGAAGTTCAGGAGTGTGAACTCCACCACCAAATGGTGAACGAATGGTTACTGGTGAATTGTAGCGACCACCTGAACGATAGCGCATACGAGCCATTTGTCCAGAAATACTGTCCATTACTTCATAAACGAAACCAAAGAATTGAATTTCAGGTACTGGACGGTAACCTTGAAGTCCTAAACCGATTGCTAAACCGCCAATTCCAGATTCAGCTAATGGAGTATCAAATACACGATCTTCACTGAATTCTTTTTGAAGACCTTCTGTCGCACGGAATACACCGCCGTTTACACCTACGTCTTCTCCAAATACTAATACGTTTGGATCATTACGTAATTCTGTGCGTAACGCATCAGTGATTGCTTGAATCATTGTCATTTGCGCCATGGCTTACTTCGACTCCTTTGCTGCATAAATTTCATATTGTTCTTGAAGATTAACTGGTAGCTCTTCATACATGATGTTCATTAAGTCAGTAACTTTTTGTTTTGGAGCTTCATCAGCAATTTTGATTGCTTCTTTAATTTCTTCTTTAGCACGCTCGATTACTGCATTTTCTTTCTCTTCATTCCAAATACCTTTGTTTTCAAGGAATTTACGGAAACGTACTAATGGATCTTTCTTTTCCCACTCGCTGTCAAGGTCAGCTGTACGGTAACGAGTTGGGTCATCCCCAGCCATTGTATGTGGACCATAACGGTAAGTTAAAGTTTCGATTAATGTTGGACCTTCGCCGTTGATTGCTCTTTCACGAGCTTCACGAACAGCAGCATAAACTGCTAAAGCGTCCATACCATCTACTTGAATTCCAGGGATACCTGCAGCAACTGCTTTTTGAGCAATTGTTTTCGCAGCAGATTGTTTCTCAACTGGAGTAGAAATTGCAAAACGGTTGTTTTGAACAACGAAAATTGCAGGAGCTTTGAACGCACCAGCAAAGTTAATTCCTTCGTAGAAATCACCTTGTGAAGCACCACCGTCACCTGTGTAAGTAATTGCAACAGATTTAGCACCACGTTTTTTCATTCCTAATGCTACACCAGCTGTTTGGATGTATTGTGCACCGATAATGATTTGTGGAGAAATTACGTTAACACCTTCAGGAATTTGGTTTCCTTGGAAGTGACCACGTGAGAATAAGAATGCTTGAGATAAAGGAAGACCGTGCCAAATAATTTGTGGAACATCACGATATCCTGGAAGAATGAAATCTTCTTTTTCTAATGCAAATTGTGAAGCTAATTGAGAAGCCTCTTGTCCTGCAGTAGGTGCGTAGAAACCTAGGCGACCTTGTCTGTTTAATGAAATAGAGCGTTGATCAAGAATACGTGTATATACCATACGAGTCATTAATTCTTGTAATTGCTCATCACTTAAATCAGGCATTGCAGATTCGTTTACAACTTCGCCCTCTTCATTTAAAATCTGAAGTGTTTGAAATTGGTTTGCCACTTGGTCAAACTGTGCTTGCACATCAAATTGTGCCTTCTTTGTTTTAGAAGCCATTAAAGCCACCCTTTCCTTTCATATTAAAAGACTTTTTTCTGTAAAAACATTAGATGTTTACATTGTGTTTGAATGTGGTAGACATTCAGTTAGGTAACGCTTTCTATTACTTACAGCATATCACTTTAAGCAACAAAAAAAACCATACTAAAACAGTTTTCCACAAAATACGCAAGAAAAAACGTCTTATAAATTAATTCGGTTTCCGTATAGACTGTATCAATTATTTATATGTAAATATTAATACAACTGTTCAATACATGTATAAGTTTAATATACTTAAATATTATCCGTCAATCATTAAGCTCTAAGTTTTTTTTATTTTTTTACATAAAATTAATATAACTGTATTATTTATAAAACTACATCTGTATTATACAGATACTACTATTTACAACTGTTTTATAATAATTTTCCCATTTGTCGAATAAACTGCATTATTGCTCTATTTAAGATGACGAGATGAGAAATAACTGTTTTCCCTATCATTGTTTAAAAAGAACCAGTATTAAAACTCAATAAAAAAACACAGAACAGTTTGTCCTATCGAGCAAAATACTTACTCTCCTGGCTACACTGTTCTGTGACATATATAATGAATAAATGCATAAAGAAATTTTTCTCAAAAAATAAAAAACTACTTTATTTCTCTTCCTTCTCTTCATTCATTTTTATTTTTATTCCTGCTTCGTTGTAGAAATCCACTTTTAATTCATTGTATTTTTTCGTCAATTCATTAAATGTTTGATTATTTTCATACACCATTTCATATGTTTTATTTATTTTCTTCACTTGCTCTTCTAAATCTTCCATATTAACTTCTTCATCTTTAAACATTTCATATAATTTCTTATCGCTATTAAGCCCTTCTATGTAATTATTATA
>NZ_DALZDK010000027.1:13542-15655 GCF_031978665.1 Niallia sp.
TGTTCCTCATAACGGGCCATCATCGTTTTATAAAGCTCGTCTGCTTTGTCTTTCAACTGTTTATCTTCTTTTTTCTCAAGGTCTTCCATATCCGTTTTAATTGTCTCAAACTTTTCTTGCGACTGTTTTATACTTTCTGCTTCTTTTTCCATATATTCTTTTCTCTTAGCAATGGATTCAATAGCCTCATCCGATAATTTTGTGATTTCATCCATATCTTCTAAACCAAGACTGATTATTTTTGAATAAATGTCTTGTTCTTTCTTCTCTAATGTCACAAGTGGCTCTTGTTGTTCCTCAAAGCCAAATTCAATTTCAACCACTTCTTCTAGTTTTTCATACATCTTCTCACTCGGAGATTGAAAATTACATCCGGCAGCAATCATTGCAAATACCATGATTGTACTAATTAGAATACTTTGTTTCATCTGTTTCCTCCTCACTTTCTTATAACTATATCTTATTCTTCTGTATTTTTACAATAACGGTTGCTTGATAAGTACTTCCTTTCCCTTTGTTTACTCAAAGTAAAAAATCAATAACTTTAAGATACGGGTATATATTATAAACATATTAGCCTGTCCTATAATATATTATGGGTATATATAATTATCTTATTGCATAAAGTACTATTCTCCTATATTAACTTTTTATTCTTTCTCTGTTAGACTACTTTATAGACAGATACAAGGAAGTGATTACGTTGATTACAATGGAAGATATTATTCGCGATGGACATCCGACATTAAGAAAAGTGGCCACGGAAGTTACAATACCACCCAGTCAAGAAGAAAAAGACATTCTGAAATGCATGCTGGAATATGTAATAAATAGTCAAGACCCTGAATTAGCTGAAAAGTATGGTTTAAGAGGTGGTGTAGGTTTAGCTGCTCCTCAAATAAACGTTTCAAAACGAATGATTGCAGTGCATGTTAAAGATGAAAATGGCAAGCAATATAGCTATGCTCTTTTCAATCCTAAAATTATCAGCCATTCGATTGAAAAAGCGTATCTAACAACAGGGGAAGGCTGCCTATCTGTAGATGAAGCTATTCCAGGATTTGTGCCACGATATGCAAGAATCACATTAAAAGGAATCAATCTAGACGGTAAAGAAGTGAAATTACGGCTCAAAGGCTTACCAGCTATTGTATTTCAACACGAAATTGATCATCTTAACGGCGTCATGTTTTATGATCATATTAATGAAAACGATCCTTTTCTTCCTATTGATAATGCAATCTCTGTGGAAAGATAAGCTGAAGCTTGCCTTCTTCCCTTTCTGGTTCGATCATTTAACAAAATAGATCTTTCGAGCCTCTTTTCCTCCTTTTTGTCTCCAAAAGCAATTACAGTAAAAAGAAGTATTTCTCCTTATTTCCCCTCCTTATGTGAGGGGATCTCTAAATCCTTTTTTTCAATTCCTCGCTAACAAGCAAATGCCTTTTTTGTAATTCCCAACATTATCCATGAGAATCCTCCAAAAAAATTCATATACTATTAATATAAAAGGCTGTTTTCAAAAGTTTGTTATCTATGATTAAGACTATTCCTCATATAAAAGTCGCAGAAGCCCATCAACGGCTTCATATTAACTGAGTAACACACTTTGAAAAAAGCCAAATAAAGAACGAACCATTCAATGTTAAATAGATAATGTAAAATCACCTTCAATTTTAATAGAAAGAAACCGTAAAAATCACCATCCCATAAAACTATTTTTTTACAAAACGAATATAAAATGAGAAGATGACTTTACTTTGTACAAGAATGGTTTAAAATAGAATTAAGGAGATGATCCACTATGTTAAAGAAGCTAAGAAAAAAGCTTTTAAAACAGTGGAAAGATTTACTGCGTAAAAAAACAATAGCTTAAAAATTGAAGGGTATTCTTATGGTCCGACCTATGCCACGCTTTGTTAAATATAGTGGTTATTATACCACTATATAAACCAAGCTTAGTGGTATTGAGTCTGACCTTTTATTTTATAACGATTTCATAAAGGGTATTCTACATAATATAGTTGCTTATCTATCTAAAACAATGGATGATACGATTGCTATTAAAAGAAAAAACATGAAAAACATGTTATTTTTTTATATAATAAATTTC
>NZ_DALZDK010000027.1:15665-22175 GCF_031978665.1 Niallia sp.
ACAAATGATTAAGGAGCGAATTACCATGATATTTAAAGTATATTTTCAAAATTTAAAAACTGAGGTACCAGTAAGAGAAAATACAAGAACTATTTTTGTTGAAGGTGTATCAGAAAGAGATGTTAGAACAAAATTGGCAGAAAAACCATATAATATTGAGTTTATAACTCGTGTAGAAGGTGCATTCTTAGAATATGAACAACAAAACGAAGACTTTACAGTATTGGAGATTGAATAATGAAATTTGTAAAAAATGATCAAACTGCTGTATTTGCCCTGGGAGGACTAGGGGAAATCGGTAAAAATACCTATGGTGTCCAGTTTCAAGATGAAATCATTTTAATTGATGCTGGTATTAAATTTCCTGAGGACGAGCTTTTAGGAATTGACTATGTTATTCCTGATTATACATTTTTAGAGAAGAACGTAGACAAAATTAAAGGCTTATTTATCACGCATGGTCACGAAGATCATATTGGTGGTATTCCTTATCTTTTAAGACAAGTTAATATCCCTCTTTATGGAGGAAAATTAGCGTTAGCACTTGTTCGTAATAAGCTAGAAGAGCATGGATTATTGCGACAAACTACGATGCATGAAATTCAAGAAGATGATGTAATTAAATTTAGAAAAACATCAGTTTCCTTCTTTAGAACGACTCATAGTATACCTGATTCCTATGGTATTGTTGTGAAAACACCGCCAGGAAACATTGTACACACTGGAGATTTCAAGTTTGACTTTACACCTGTTGGAGAACCTGCTAACTTAACAAAAATGGCTGAAATAGGTAAAGAAGGTGTATTATGCTTATTATCAGACAGTACAAATAGTGAAGTACCTAATTTCACTATGTCCGAAAAAAAAGTCGGAAAAAGCATTCATGATATTTTTATAAAAGCAGATGGTAGATTAATTTTCGCTACTTTTGCTTCCAATATCTATCGATTACAACAAGTAACAGATGCTGCTGTTGAATTTGGTCGTAAAATAGCTGTATTCGGGCGTAGCATGGAGGCTGCAATTAACATCGGCTTAGAGCTTGGTTTTATTAAAGCGCCGAAGGAAACCTTTGTAGATCCTCAACAAATTAATCGATTACCAGCTAATCAAGTTGTTATTCTATGTACAGGAAGCCAAGGGGAACCTATGGCTGCTCTATCAAGAATCGCCAACGGAACACATAGACAAATTCAAATCATTCCTGGTGATACTGTTGTCTTCTCTTCTAATCCTGTACCAGGTAATACATTAAGTGTAAATAAAACAATAAATATGCTATTTAGAGCTGGTGCCGAAGTTATTTCTGGACCACTTAGTAATATTCATACTTCTGGACATGGTGGGCAACAAGAACAAATGCTAATGCTTCGATTAATCAAGCCAAAATTCTTTATGCCAATCCACGGAGAGTTCAGAATGCAAAAGACACATGCACAGACAGCTGTTGACTGTGGTGTCAAAGAAGAGAACTGCTTTATCATGGATAACGGGGAAGTATTGGCCCTCTCAAGTGATACAGCGCAGGTTGCAGGTAAAATCCCATCTGGTAACGTTTATATTGACGGTAGCGGAATTGGGGATATCGGAAATATTGTATTACGAGATCGCAGAATTCTTTCTGAAGAAGGCTTAGTTGTTGTCGTGGTGAGTATTAATATGACAGACTTTAGAATCGCAGCTGGACCGGACCTTATTTCAAGAGGCTTTGTATACATGCGTGAATCTGGCGATTTAATCAATGATGCACAAACGTTAATAAGCAAACATCTAAATAAAGTGATGGAACGCAAAACAACACAATGGTCTGAAATTAAGAATGAAATAATTGATACAATTTCTCCATTCCTTTACGAAAAAACAAAACGAAGACCAATGATTCTTCCTATTATTATGGAAGTATAACGGTTTAATAAAAAAGAGCTATTTGTTCAGCTGATTGAACGAATAGCTCTTTTTTAACAGAAAGGATAAGTTATCTGAAGCCCATTTGGTGTCTAGTTCCGGACAATCAAGGACTGATGGGCTTCTCCATCCCGCACGCCCCTGAACAGGAGCCTTCCGCTTTTCTTTTGTCTAACTCCAGGCTCCTAGGGGCTGTCGGGCTTCCCGTCCATTCCCTACGATAAGTCAACATCGGTTCACTTCCGTTCACCGTGTTTCCTTTATCTCAGGATTGGTCGCTCCACCCCGCACGCCCCTAAACAGGAGCCTTCCGCTTTTCTTATTAAGACATTACTTTTTTTTCAAAACGGTTAATATCGGAATCGGCCCCAATAACAATCAAAATATCTTTTTCTCTTATTGGTTCTGATGCCTGTGGAGAAACAATAATTTCCTTGTCTCTTTTGATTGCAACGATTGTGATACCATATCTGGCACGAATATCTAAGTCAATAATGGAACGGCCATCTAATTTATGACTAGCTTTAATTTCCACAATGCTATGTTCATCTGAGAGCTCTAAATAATCAAGGACATTATTAGAGACAATATTATGAGCAATCCTCTTTCCCATATCTCTTTCTGGATGAACTACTGCATCCGCTCCAATTTTACTTAATACCTTCTCATGATAATCATTTTGTGCTTTAACAGTTATATTTTTGACACCAAGCTCCTTTAACATTAAGGTCGTTAAAATACTTGCTTGAATATCCTCTCCTATCGCAACAATAACATGATCAAAATTGCGGATTCCGAGGCTTTTTAATACTGTTTCATCTACTGAATTACCGACCACTGCATGTGAAACTAGATTTGCATATTCATTTACTTTTTCTTCGCTTTTATCAATAACCATTACATCCATACCTAATTCTGTTAATTCCCGGCAAATACTGCCTCCAAATCGTCCTAGGCCAATAACCGCAAATGCTCTTTTCACTATTAAATCCTCCAACTATCGTAAAAATTTCTCTCGCATTACAGGCAGTAATATGCCACGTAAAAATCAATTTCAAGCGAGGAGACAACACCGATTGATATTATTAACCGATCGATGCGGGAATGGAAAACTCCAAAGGTGGAAGCTTCCCTTTATCTAAGTAAACGCAATAATTATAACATTAAATAAAGCAATAAAGATATTATTTCTATGTAAAAACTTCCTACTTCTATTCGGAAATTACCCGACTGATACGGGTATCTAACATTTTCAAATTTGTTCCACCTGCCTGGTAGTACCGCAATTTTCCCTGCTTATCAAATAAATAGTAGGAAGGAACATATTCATTCAAAAATGCTTTAGCTAACTGAAATTCATGATCAACATAAATGGATTGCGTCATCTTATATTCCTCGACCGTCTTTTTCACTAATTCTATGTCCAAATCCTGCTCTGAACGAGGAAAATGAACAGAGATAACAGTTAGATTCTCTTGATAAAGATCTCTGTATTGATTTAATTCTGCCATAGCCCTTTTACAAAAATAACAGCTAACCGACCAAAAATGAATTAAAGTTGCATTCTTCCCCCATTCTATAGGTTCCCCTTCCCCATTAATCCACAATGTTGGGGCAGTCCATTCTGGAAGCTGATCACCTATTTTCACAGCTACATTCCCCCCTCTTTTCGTTTCTCTCTAAAGAATATAATGTACCCCCTAGTTTATCAAATCCATGTGAGGGAATAAAAAGAAAAAACTCGACTACTTAATTTTTCCAAAAAGGAGCTTAGCACTAAATGATCTATTTTAACGAACTAGGAACCTATATCCAAAACATACAATGGGGAGAATTTCTCTTAAGCACTTCCCTTTTGGCATTAAAAATACTTCTCATCCTTCTGAGCTATCTTCTAATAAATAAAATGGCTAAGAAGCTAATAAAGAAATTATTCGAAACCTATATTCAAAAAAACTCCATTTCTCGAGGCAGAGCTTTCACACTTGAGAGCTTAACAAATAATTTAATTACGTATATATTATTTTTCATTCTTATAATTACGATCCTTCAATTATTAGGAATTGATGCAACAGCAATATTGGCTGGTGCAGGAATTGTTGGATTAGCGGTCGGTTTTGGCGCTCAAGGATTAGTTAGTGACCTCGTCTCAGGCTTTTTCTTACTATTAGAAAGACAGTTAGACGTCGGAGAACTTGTCACAATAGGAGAGTTTTCTGGTATCGTCGAACAAGTGGGACTAAGAACAACACAAATTAGAGCAGGTGATGGAACTTTACACTTTATCCCTAACCGAGAAATAACTCAACTAAGCAATCATTCCCGTGGAGAAATGCAAGCATTAGTGGATATAGACATTTCAGTGCATAATGATTTGCAAAAAACACAAGAAATACTGCAGCAAGTATGTGAACGTATTGCAAGTGAGAACTCAAGTATTACAGATGGACCAAATATGGTTGGCATTGAAAGCATGGGTCCAAATGCAATTACCATACGAATATTAGCAAAAACAAAAAATATGGAGCAATGGGGAATCGAACGCCTGATCAGAAAAGAAATGAAAATGGCTCTTGATAAAAACGGGATACAATTTCCGGAAACTCCACTGATTGTAAAAAGCGAAAGTTAAGTGTGCTTATTTTCATACAAAAAAGCTTACTGCTTAGCTTCCCAGCAGTAAGCTTTTACCGTTAATCGTGACAATTCCCTATTAAAAGAAACAATTAATTTCCCTTTTTCATTAAATAAGCAGTTAAGACATTTACAGCTACTTGTAACGCGTCTTCTTTCGGATTAAGCTTGCTATGGTGTAAGCCATATGGAGAGTCGACACCTAGCCAAAACATAAACCCTGGAATATCCTTTAACATATAGCCAAAGTCTTCACCAGTCATTGCTTCTTTACACTCGAATATATTAGCTTCTGTTTCCCGCTCGATAAAATCCATGAACTCTCTTGTTAACGGTTCGTTATTATACACTTGATAATAGCCACTTCCGAAATCAATCGAACACTCACAGTCATAACCAATTTCGATTCCTTTCACCAAGGATTTGACTCGATTTTTTACTTTTATCATCGCTTCACTTGAAAGAGTACGCATTGTCCCTTCTAGCCGGGCTTTTTCAGCAATCACATTTTGCACAGTTCCACCTGTAATTTTTCCAATTGTCACTACTGCACTATCGAGGGGATCTATATTTCTGGCTACTACAGACTGTAGCTGTGAAACAAGACTACACGCTGCAACAACCATATCATTAGTTAGATGTGGGTACGCAGCATGTCCCCCTTTCCCTTTTAAATCAATAAAAAGCTCAGAAGTATTTGCAAATAGCAAGCCAGGCTTCACTGCAATGGTACCAACTGGGTATTCTGGAGCAACATGAAGAGCTAGGATAATGTCAGGCATCCATTCTTTAAGCTCCTTACTTTGGAGCATAGGCTCTGCCCCACCTGGACCTTCTTCTGCTGGTTGAAAAATAAACACTACATCATCGTTTAGCGGATTTTCTATTATATTGGCAAATACCCCTAAAGCAATCGTCATGTGAAAATCATGTCCACAAGCATGCATTTCTGTAGGGTGCTCGGAAAGAAAAGCCAAGTCTGTTTCCTCGATAATTGGTAAGCCATCGATATCTGCTCGATAGCCGATCGTTTTCGTTGGATTAACACCATGAACCTTCACAATAATTCCCGTTTTCCACGTTTTTATTTCTACCCGTTCATTTGCTAAGCTTTGTATATTTTCGAGTAAATATTGCTGTGTTTTAAATTCTTTAAATCCAAGCTCTGGAATTTTATGCAAATCTCTGCGAATTTTGATTAAATCAATCATATTCCCCATATAAATCCCCTCCTCTTCCTTCATTTTCCATCTACCAATTTCCATCTTTCCTTCTATAAGAAAAGCGTGGAACCCGCTCCACGCTTTTCACTGAAAATTATAGTTGACGTAGCTCTTGCATAATTTCCGTTTTTGATTTTGTTTTATCATCAATTTCTTTAACAACACGTGCAGGAGCTCCTGCAACTAAAGTGTTTGGTGGAACATCTTCTAATACAATCGCACCAGCAGCAACTACAGAACCTTTTCCTACCGTAACTCCTTCTACGACTACTGCGTTTGCACCAACTAATACATCATCTTCAATGATAACTGGTTTAGCAGAAGGTGGCTCAATAACACCTGCTAATACTGCACCTGCACCAATATGACAGTTCTTACCTACAGTAGCTCGTCCACCCATAATAACTCCCATATCGATCATGGTTCCTTCCCCAATGACAGCACCAATATTGATAACTGCGCCCATCATAATTACCGCATTGTCACCGATATCCACTTGATCACGAATGATAGCGCCTGGCTCAATGCGAGCTTTAATATTCTTTAAGTCTAATAAAGGAATAGCAGAGTTTCTGCGATCATTTTCAATCACATAATCTGTTACTTTATCCTTATTTCCTTCGATTACACTTTGAATATCAGCCCATTCTCCGAAAACAACACCAGAATTTCCACTGATAAAGGTTTGTACATTATCTCCAAACTCAACTGCAGATAAATCACCTTTCACATATACCTTCACCGGTGT
>NZ_DALZDK010000027.1:22185-33194 GCF_031978665.1 Niallia sp.
GGTGTAGATTTTGTACTATTTTGAATAAATGAAATAATTTCATTTGCATCCATCATTTTCATAAACTAATACCTCCATTATGTATATATACAATACTAAAAATTACTTTACCAAACAAAAGTGATGAAAACAAGCAATAAATACTAAACTTTATCGCCAATCCATTTGTTTTCCTGTATTTTCTTCTTCGAGATATTCCTTAACAATTTCTAAAAAGGCTTGTACCTGTTTTAATTGAAAGGTTGCTTCATAGCCAATTAACCATGTTCCTCTTGTAATCGGTTCATTATGCTCATTATATAATGGGATTCTAGAAAGTGAATCATCTGCTTTTCTTAAAGCAATAGAAGGTAAAATACTATAACCAATGCCATTAAAAGAAAGCTGTTTACATGTTTCAATCTGATCAACGACAATAGTGTTTTTTGGAGGCAGCTGAAAATTCCGATGCCACCAAACCTGTATTTCCTCATAATAGTTAGAATCACTTTTAAACTGAATAAACGGACGATCCGTCCATGCAATATCCTCTAACTTTGCAATTTCACGATCCACTAAATAAAGGGGATCATCAAATAAATGCAGTTTAATTCCCTTCCAATCCGATACTCCTCTAATGATGGCTATATGCATACTATCCTCAGAAACAGATTTCATCATATCACTACTCCAGCCCGTTACTAACGATATCTTCGCCTGAGGATAGCGCTCAACAAATCGCTTTAAAACTTCAGGGAGCCAATTCTGCCCTACTATACTTGCAACAGCTATCTTTAATGTTCCATATACTTCTTCTTTAAAAGCATGAATGGATTCCTTTACTTCTTCTTCTTTCTTGAGAGTTTCCATTGCAAATTTCGTTACTAATTCGCCAGCAGCAGTTAGAGAAAGGCCTCTTTGTGATCTTATAAATAATGGCGTTCCCCAATCCTTCTCAATATTTTGCAATCTTTGAGAAAGAGCGGGTTGGGTGACAAAAAGTCTTTCTGCTGCTTTTCTCATATTCATTTCCTGGGAAAGAACAGTTAATAATTGTAATTCAGAAATTGTTGACATGATAGTATCCTCATAATAAATATTGTTATCAAAAGAGGGATATAACTCTAATGAAGAGGTGAACAAGAGCGGCAGCAGTAGGTGAAGGAATAATACAGTTTAAGATTGCTGTTGATTGTTTTGATGTAAATAAATATTAAGTCGCTTTAATATCGCTCTTCTCGTTAAAATCCCATCAAAATAGCCATCTTCTGTTTCCACACAAATAAAAGGATGGTCTACTAAATGTTTAATCGTATGTAATACAGAACTATTACTCTTCACTCGTGGTATTACAGTGTTCATAATGGTTTCTACTTTTATTTCTTCTAATTTTTCAAACTCAATTCGTTCTAATCCCAGTATACTCTCCATAATTATCGGCGTACTTACTAAGCCATGGAGCTTATAGCTTGGATCTAATACAGGAATTGCTGAGTATCCACTTTTTGTTAAGACTAGCAGAGCGTGTTCTAAACTATTGCCTATCTGCACATGTGCAACCCGTTCAGACGGAATTAATAAATCCTTTAAAGTGATGTTTAAAAACTCTTCGCTGTGCATACTTATCATAGCCGAAAACTCCTCACAAAATATATTTATACCTCATTTTATCATAGTTTTCGGCTTAATGCTCCTTTAACCCTTGCTCGTTTTAATATTCCTTACAAGGAGCTGACAATGAGGGCATTGAAAGATCACATTCTGATTAGATTGAGCTGTAAGGACATTCTCAAGTTTTTCTTCATGGGAACATTCTGGACAAATGACCATTGGCATCATATTTATCACCTCAACTATTAGTATGGATCCTCTTACCTTTTTCATGTAGAAAAAGTCTACAAAAAAAGCTTACTGCATGCATGGATAGCTCCATATGCAGTAAGCTTTTTAATAAGTACTATTATTGAATTAAATCAAAAATCTCAATTGTAATCATATCAACATTATCAAATTGATATCTTTTTGGCTTTTCTTTATCGTTATATACTTCTAATTCAAATGTTTCTGTTTTTGGATGAAATGTTACTTGACACTTTCTCTCCCCATTCACCTCAAAGAAACGTTGCGTTGGCTCTCCCCCAGTTGCTTGCTCTTGCAGATTTTTTAATCTTGTTAATATGCCTTGTAATTGTGACATGCTCTCTCTCCTTTCAAAACAAACCTTGTGTTAACCATAGGTTTCACTATTAGCATGTTTCTATACACTTTCTTCGTTAAATTAAGCACAATTCGCCTCTTGTGTAAAAATGCCAATACTAACAGAATAAAAGATTGTCGAGAGTTTGTCCAAGTAAAACTGAAAAAAACTAGTTGTTTTTTTATTATTTATTTCATCTGAATATTCTTACTCTTGAAGTTGAATCCAAAAAAGCTGGTTTCTTAAGGAAGGGGAGCTGCAAACCATCTCGGATATCCTGTAAAAGTTGATAGGGTAAACATCGATAATATGCTTCAATCAGAATCCTGGAAAGTATTGTCTTCCTGTAGAGTGAAAAAGTAAAAACTAATTACTGGTGTCAGTTCAAAAGAATTGCATGAGAAAAACTTTATTTGTATGATTAGAAGAAGAAAGAATGTAGGAGGAACAAGATGCACCAAATCACGTTGTATACCCAACCAGACTGCCCCCCTTGTGAATATTCCAAACTCTTTTTAAAAGAACATGGATTTGACTTTGAAATAAAGGATATTCAAAAGGATCCGCGCGCTAAAAAAGAATTAATAAAGAAATATCAATCTTTTTCCACTCCAACCTTTGTAATAGACGGTACTGTTATTTATGGTTTTGATTTGGAAAAGCTTAAAAATGCCTTAAATATTTAAGAACAAATTACAATACGATATCGTGGCGTATAAGTGCGCCACCCTTTAAGATTTTAACGATATTCTTTATTGCTTAGAGGCTATTGATATTTATAACGCTAGGCTTTTTACTATTTTCTGTTATATAGGTAACTTGATTTTCTATTGAAAGCAATGGCATGTAAACCAATGTGCTAAAGTTTTTTTCCTTGCTATTTAAAATGGATTTTACCTCTTTATCTGAAAGCATATTCGTTACAAGCCATTTCTCATTCAACTTTCTTATAAGCACCCCTTCATAAGAACCTTCATATACTTTTTCTCCAATAGTAATTGGTTCATAATATTCATATAGGAGGATACTATTTTCTTCAACCTCCACAAAGGTTTGATCAGATAGCTGATAATAAGGAAGATAATATCTGCCAAATTCATTGCCGTATGTATAAAACTCTCCCTGTTCACCAGTCAAGTTTTCATTAAGAAATCGATAGATCATTTCTTCCGAAAAATATGGTGCCAATATTTCTTCTATCTCCTCCATTTCTCTCGCTTCTTTACTTAATGACACTTGTGCTCGAAATGCCTTTTCTACAAAAGCAAATACTTCATCCCTACTTGTCAATTGGCTGGCAGCATGTATGGAATATGGAAAAATACTCCAAAGCAAAATAATCACTAAGGTAAAGAAGCTTTTTTTCATGGAATTCTCTCCTTTTCTATTTGCTAGCATTGCACTTAATTAGTATTATCAATACCCTTTATAACGCCAATAAAACAAGCTGAAGAGAAAAATCTCTTCAGCTTGTTTTAACTAAGCAGCAATTTCATTCGATCAAGAAAATTGTAAGATAAATCGATAAATAAATATTCTTTTGCATTTATTGGATACGAATAAGTTCTTACCGTTTCTCCCGTTTCAATATCACTATATAAGTCAGATAATATTCCTCTTTTTTCATTCCGCATTTTTATAATATTTTCTAAAAAATATGGTCGCCAGCTCCAATTTTTATGAGTATATTCGGGCTGAACAATCCAATCATTGTCATATTTAATAATATTCGCAGATTTCTGAAAACCGTCTTCATCGCATACATACATTCGAAAAGCAACATCAGATAAATCTGCCGTTAGTAATTTCAAAAGCTCTTCATACGAAGAGTATTTCTTATATTTAACAAGTAATGCCTGTAATTGGACTTGAAACTCTTCTGTTAAGTCAAATATAGTAGATAATTTTTTCTTTTCCGAAAAAATAAATTCATGAAACAGGTCTCTTAACGTCTCTTTTCTAATATTACGATCAACGAAATTACCCTCAGGGAAATGTAAATAATATCCTTGATAAAATCTCCCACCATTTTTCCAAGCAAATTGAAGCTGATAAACCATCTCGATATTTTCAAATAATAAAGTAGCACCAATTTTTCGAGCTAGCATGGACAATGAATATAAAACATTTTGGTAAGCATGAGAAGTAGAAGTAGATCGCAAAGCTAATAGATCAATTTTAAGGATGTCAGGTGCTAAATCACCAATTCGGTCCAAATAGCTACTATCACTTCCCATTTTATCAATCGCAATTTTAATGCCATATGTTCTGTAGTAAATTAATAAATGGTCTAAATGATAAAATTGTCCATGATAATTTCTTTCAGATATCTCAAGAACGATACGATCTAGCTTGATTCCTTTCCCTTCATATTCCAACAATGTTTCTAAAAACACTTCCCCATCATCTTTCATCAGTATTTCTGCATCTCTATTAATAAAGAGCAAAACATCCTCATCAAGGGATAATGCTTTATCTAATGCTTTCGTCAAAATAACTTGATCTACTTCAAGCTTATATTCATCGGGGATTCCTTCATCTAAAAAGAAATCTCCTAGACTTTCAACGCCATCTGCACCATTATATCTTCCTAATATTTCATATCCGATCACTCGATGTTCATCAGCACTAAAAATAGCTTGAAAATAAGGGATGACATTTTCTAAATCAGTCAAAATATCCAAAGCATCCATATTTTGATAGCCTCCCTATAAGAAATGCAAGCTCCTTTGCTTATCGCTTCCGTTTTTAAATCATTTTCATACCTTTTTCGTATCGACTGTTGTTTTTTTCAGTCCTTATAATTACAACCGTTAAAAAGTCAATTCTTATGGCTAAATTTATTTGTTAGACAGTAGGCAAAGGCACTTCACTTTATTCTAAGCATTAAAATAAACCTTATTATACCATATAAACACCGAACTACAGAAACAATGATAGAAAATTCTTTCTATTTTTTAATTAAATTTTATCTTTTCTTCCCATTAGGTGTGGGACCGATTTTTCAGCTTGCTCCGATAAAGCTGAATACCGCTGGTAATAATATACCCTTATATTTTGTTTGAAACTTCGTATGATAAAAACAGGAGTTGGCAAGAAAGAGGTAATATATGCAGTTGTTTAAACTATTACTTTTGCTCGCTCCCTTTTTTGGTTCGGAGCAAGCTTGGGAATACTTCCACATTGATGATAATAAACCAAAAGCAGAATTGGTTAGTCAGGTGTCTAGCTCTAACAAAAACATACTGTTAGATGTTCCATTAATTAAACAAAATCCAGAATTAAGATACGGTTGTGAAGTGACCAGCTTAACCATGGTCTTAAATTATGCTGGTGTTAAAGTAAATAAAATGGAGCTTTACAAAAATATTCAGAAGGACTTAGACCCATTGGTCCGAAAAAATGGCAATATTATTAAATGGGGAGACCCATCCATCGGGTTTGTTGGTGATATGACCGGGAAAAAGGCTGGGTATGCTGTGTTTGATAAGCCAATGGAAGATCTAGTTAACAAATACCTCCCTGAAAGAGCTGTTAACTTAACGAACCACTCTTTCCATGATTTAGAAAAACATGTTCAAAATGGTTATCCAATTGTCGTTTGGACTACAGGTGATTATCGCTTACCTGACAGATGGGAATCATGGGAACACAATGGAAAAACAATTAAAACTCCATTAGATTTACATGCCGTTGTATTAGTTGGTTTCAATAAAAAGCATGTTTACTTAAATGATCCATTATCAGGTAAAAAGAATGTAAAAGTGGATAAGAATACCTTTATTAAATCCTGGCATGCTTTGCAGTCGAGAGCGATTAGTTATCGGTAAAGGGCTAAAATTAAACCACTCTTATCGAAGGCTGTTTTTGCAACAATTTTAACTTTCTGCGTTGATTGCATTGGATATTCTTGATTCATAAAGTGAAGTGGCAGACCTTCCTCGGAAACATAGGTACTATACACCTTTCTCAAAAATCAAGTATCTGTAAACTGCAATCAACGCCCTTCGTTTCTATACAAATACAACTTTTAAAATTGGAACTCTCACCTTATACCAGATTATTAACACTCATATTTTTAATCTTGGAGAATCGGAACCTTACTAGTTCTCTGTCTTTCTTCTTCTCCACGTGCTTTTCAAACAGCCTTCGCTATTATAAGTTTATGATTCAAATCACTAATCATGTTTAAAAGTCCTTAAGAAATTGTTCTGCATCCTCACAAGTCAACGGCCTAGAGTAATAAAATCCTTGCGCTTTTTGACAATTTGCGTTCTTTAAGAAATCTTCCTGTTCTTTGTTTTCCACGCCTTCTGCAATTACTTCCATTCCTAAATTTTGACCCAAGTGAATAATGGTTGTCGTAATAGCAGCATCCTTTGCATTAAGAACCACATCTCTGACAAAGGACTGATCAATCTTCAATACATCAATCGGAAATTGCTTAATATAGCTAAGCGAAGAATAGCCAGTTCCAAAGTCATCGACAGAAATAATAACGCCTATTTCCTTTAGTTTCCGCAATATAGGAATAGCTTCTTTTATATTCTCCATGACCCCTTCTGTAATCTCGATTTCCAGCAAGGACGGTTGAATTTTAAATTTTTGAATAGAACTGCTTATAACTTCTACAAAATTAGGTTGCTGAAATTGCTTTGGCGATATATTAATAGCTATTCGTACATCTTTATTATGTAGAGCTTTCCATACCTTTATTTGCTCACATGCTGTTTCGATAACCCAATTTCCTATGGAAATAATGAGACCTGTGTCCTCAGCAAGCGGGATAAAATCATTTGGAGCAACCAATCCTAAAGTTGGACTCTCCCACCTTAATAATGCTTCAAAACTATTGAATGTATGGCCATTTAAGTCAATTTGTGGCTGATAATACAATTTGAGCTCGTTTTTTTGAATGGCTTTTCGCAATTTTGTTTCTAATGGTACTACATTCGTTATACTTGAGGCCATATCAGAACGATAAAATTGATAATGTGCTTTGCCTCTTTCTTTTACACAGAAGAGTGCCTCATCTGCATTCTTAATTACTGTTTCAACATCCTTCCCATCATGTGGATACATACTAATTCCAATACTCGGACTGATGAAGTATTCCTGAGAGTTTAAGTAAAATGAATGAGCAAAACGTGAGATCATCCGCTGAGCAAAGTGAGCCGTTTCTTGTCTATTGGTATTGGAGAGGAGAATGTTAAATTCGTCTCCACCTTGTCGATACACATGACATTTATAATTTTTAAACTCTAATAATCGTTCGGCAACTTTTATAAGAATTTGATCCCCAACAATATGCCCAAAGGTATCATTAATATATTTAAACCGATCTAAATCAATCGTCATTAAGGCAAAAGCTACTTGCTCCGTCTCCGCTCTTTTAATTTCAAGATTAATATCTTCCATTAGAGCTCTCCTATTATAAAGGCCGGTTAGCTGATCATGAAAGGACATATACCGTATCTTTTCAGCTGTTTTTGTACGTTCTGAAATATCCCTTAAGATGACATAAATCCCTCTAATCGCATGATTCACCTTAATGGGAACAAATTTCGTGTGAACAGATAATGTTTTACCATTTTTGCTACTTAACTTACAATCGATTGATTGCGATGTTTCTGTTAATTTACATTTTCTAAAGCTAGTATAGAAAAGTGTATTATCCTCATCTATTAGTTCATAAAGAGAAAACAATGGGTGGTTTTCATCACGGAAGCCAATTAACTTTAAACCAGCTGGATTCACTTCTTGAATAACCCCATCTAAATTGACTGTAAAGACTGCGTCCAGGTTATTATCTACTAATGAACGATATTTCTGTTTACTTTCATGTAGTAGCCTTTTTTCCATAATCGATTCTGTAATATCTCTCGTAATCGACACAATGTATTTTACTTCATTCTGCTCATCCATTATGGGTGTTAAAACAGATTCCGCATGGATTATATCTCCGTTATCTACCTTTATTTGATCTGTATAAATGTGATTTTGCTTCGTCTCACACACAGTCAAATATTCTCGTTGTAATCTAGCAGCTAATTCTTCAGATGCTACCTCTTGTAGCTTTTTTCCGATAAAGTTAATTGGTAATTTAGCAAATAAAAATGCAGCTTCATTTACAAAGATATACCGAAAAGTTTTCCCTTTTTCTGCTTTCATAATAAATACCATGTCTTTAATATACATAAAAATAATTTCAAAAATAATATTCTCGATATTTGATTTGGATTGAGCTATCATTTCATTATTCTTGATATTTCGATTATAATCATTCATCCATCTCATTCCTAACATGTAGCAATATATAATTTGTTCAAAAGGATTAAAAGTCTATAGCATAAAGAAAAATTTTCTTTTACTACTTTTATCGGTAAGTAAATGGGATTCTGTACAGAAAAAGATAAAAAATTTAGTTTATTCTTAATAAGTAGGTTATTCCAATATTTATTGCTCTAATTTCAGATGAATTGGAGAAAAGATTTATCTCTTTTTATTTCCTTTCTCTCGTAAAAATAGTATAATAACTTGTACAAATTAGATGGAAAGGAGAATTTAACGATTGAATAAGCAGCAAAAATACCCACCACCAATAAAACCTACTATGGAAAATCTTCTTCAAGCAATATCTGTTGTAAACCGTCACGCGAAGACTGCTCCAAATCCAAAATTCTTATATAAATTAAAGCATGACAGTTTACATAAGCTAATAGCAGAAGGCAAAGCAAAAAAAATTGGCCTACACTTCTCAAACAATCCAAAATATAGCCAACAACAATCTGATCTATTGATTGGATGTGAAAACTATACTTTTCATTTACCTCCTTCTAAAAAGGATTTTGAGGAATTGCCACATTTAGGATCTCTCAATCAAAGTGTTCGAAATCCCAAATCAACTCTTTCCTTAACACAATCAAAAAAGCTTTTATCCTTATACACTGGATTAAACGAAGAAACACCACCAAATCATCCTATCCGCAAAAAGAAATATCAAAAACCAGTTTTTAAAAAACTTGGTGAAAGTTATTAATATTGCTTAATCAAATTTCATCTAAAAACACGGTAATTCCCCATACTTAACTGTCAATAATAGAAAAGCTGCCAAGCTATTATCAAAATAGCTTGGCAGCTTTTCTATTATTCAGATACCGAATCACATACTCCTTTATTTTAAGATAATGTCATCGATAATATGAATTAATTCATTGATTTCCGGTTTACTTACTTGTGCATTTGCCCCAACTATCTGCCCCTTATGTCTTAAATCATCCGTAATTAAAGAAGAGAATATAACAACAGGCAAAGGTGCTAAGTTTACATTGTCTTTGACTACTTTTGTTAAATGATGTCCGTCCATTTGAGGCATTTCTATATCGGTAATCATCAACTGAGCAACCTCGTCTACAGACTTACCTGCCTCCACACTTTTATTTAAGTATGCTAATGCTTCACGACCATTTTCAAAAAACGTAATATGCTGAAATCCTGCCGCATTCAACGTATCTTCTAATAGCTTTCTTAGAAGCGCAGAATCTTCCACAACAATTAGTTTCTTGTCACTTCTCTTTCTTTCCCCTAATTTTTTTACTTGTTGAACATTAATACCTGATTCTGGATTAATATCTACAACAATTTTTTCAAAATCTAGCAGTAAAATCATCTCACCATTTAATTTTACTACCCCAATGATTTGACTTTCAGATCCATAATAAGTCTCGGACGGTTTTTCAATATTTTCCCATGATATACGATGGATTTGGGTAACATTATGGACATGGAAAATTATTTTTGTTTTATTAAATTCAGAAACAATATATTTATCTTTTTCAGGAGTCTCAGAAGGAGAATAACCTAATACATTCGCAAGATTAACTACTGTTAATACTTCCCCTCTTAGTTCCATAATTCCTTCTACATATGGATGTGCATGAGGAATTGGGGTAATCGGTACTGGATTAATAATTTCCTTGACCTTAATTACATTTATACCAAATTTGTTCTTCCCTACACTAAATTCAACAATTTCAAGTTCATTTGTTCCAGTTTCTAAAAGTATCCCTTTGTCATTTTTCATTTATTCTTGTCCTTTCGCGGTGCTAAAAATTCGTTCATTTATGAAAGTCCACTTTTCATTCCTATACCTATCCTTTATATCGGACTTATTGTCTATTCTTAAAGTAGGTCTATTCAAATTTCTCTTATAAGGGAGTTCTCGTCTGCTCGCTCTTTCATCAACTCATCGTGTTAAACTTTATTTTAAAGGCTGTTCATGAAAGAAACATTCAAACAAATTATTCCCATTCATTCCGGAATATCTGCTTTGTTAGCTTTCGTGAACAGCCCAGCTTTTACTCTATTTATGAAACTTTTGCCTACGATTCTTCTTTCACATGTGCATGAATCATTAGCCCAATAATAGTTAAAATAATTAATGAACCAAGTGCCATTCTGCTTGCTGTATTTCCTAAATCAGCAAATACGAATGTAATCGTACCATATAAAAAAGGGCCGAGAATGGAAGATACCTTACCAGAAAAGGCAAATAGGCCAAAGAATTGTCCTCTCTTCTCTTCAGGGGTGATCTCGACAATATACGTTCTTGTCGTCACCCACATGCTTCCTAACGCAACTCCAAATAAACTACCTGCTACCCAAAATAATCCTTCATTCCAAGCAAACGTTGCAATGATTAGGGCAACAACTAATAATATTCCCACATAGCGTACAGATCGATAGGCGCCGACGTTTTTCGTTATATATCCAAAGATAAAAGAACCGATGATGCTAGCTATCGTTGACACAAGATAAAGGATAATAAATTTAC
>NZ_DALZDK010000027.1:33204-71534 GCF_031978665.1 Niallia sp.
TTACCAGTCGATAAACCAATAATGGCATTAGCATATACAGCCATCATCGCAATAGTGGTGGCTAATGCATCATTCAAAAAGAAATAGGCAAGCATGAAGGTGAAAATCTTCCGATAATTTTTCATCTGTTTAAAAGTATCTACCACTTCACGATATCCTGATAAAATAGATTGCTTTTGTATATTTTCCTTTGGTGTATCTTTGATGAAATAAAACAATGGCAAGGATAAAAGCAAAAAAAGAATTCCAGTTGGAATAAATGATTGATTATAAGCCCTATCATCTATAAATAAATAAACAGTTAACCCAATAAGTGTTCCAAAATAACCTACCGCAACTCCAAATCCTGAAATTAAAGGGACTTGCTCCTTGCTTCCTAAATCCGAAATCATGGTATCATAAAAAACTAGACTAGAATGATACGTAAATTTAGATAATACAAAAAAAAGAATAACGAATATCAAAGATAGCGGAATCCCAAACATCATTTGCGAAAACTGAATAGAAGAAAATATCCCCATTGCAATCGTTCCTATTACAGTTAATAATGTAAGGATTACGATATACTTTTTCTTCTTTCCTGTTCTGTCCATAATTACTCCAAATAAAGGGGTAAAGATAACTAACAGAAAACTTGCTAGGGCATTGGCATAAGATATAAACGTGGATGCTATTTGATTTTGCACATCATTTGAACCAACGATCTCCTGCAAATACAAGGGAAAAAAGATTGTATTGATGTTAGACGAAAAAATGGTATTAGCAGCATCATAAAGTGCCCACGAAATAATTGGCAGAGAAAAATATAATGCTAGCCCCTTTTTTTCCATTTGAACTTTATTTGTTATCGGCTCCATCCATTAAGCTCTCCTCTCAAACAGCAAGTATGTACATAACATACTCTTCTTTATCCTCCTTAAGAACCTTTGGCTTACCAAATACGGTTGATGACTGCCTGCTTTATAGATAGTCATCCGATTATTAATTATTTTTTCACTACAAGCGAACCGACAATTAAATCATGTAATGCTTGTTTTTTCTCTGTAAAAGCTGCCAAAATAAAACCAATTAATAGAATTCCAGATAAAAGACTAGATACCACGTATCTTCCTAAGCTTCTCCAGAAGGAAAGTCTATTACCCTTCTTATCTGTTACCTTTAAGCCTAATAGTTTTTTCCCAATGGTTGCCTGCCACTTTGACGCATGAAGTAATGAATAATAAAAAAGACTAAAAAGCAGACATACCGCCATCGTTCCGAAAAAAGCGACCATCATCGGGCCTATTATCGACAAAATCTCCGCATCTGATAATGCTTCTACACTTGCTGGATCAATCAATAGCTCTTCAGGTATATCCATCGAATTCACAAACAAAGCAAAAATGACATTTGAAAGAATTAATAATGGAATACCGACAATAATACTGTCGATTACCCATGCTCCAAAGCGAATCCAGAATCCAGCATATTGAGGTTGTTCATTTTTTTCTATTTGTATTGTTGTTACCATTTATTTCCCCTCCTTCTCATATGATAAAAGGAATTTATTATCAAAACAACCTTTTTTATGAAAAGACTGATAGATTTACATTTTTTAAACATTAAATGGACTGCTTAGATTCCTACCCTTTTTTCCCTTTTTAAAAGTTCATAAAATGTTTATTTAATTATTACTATTTCGTGAAATATATAACAAAGACCTAGACGAATTAACGTGATTGGAATACTCTAAAAGTGTAAGCAGTGAGGGAAGAATCCAAGATATTTTCTTAAAATCACTTAACGAGAGGACGAGTACACAATGAAGGGTACTGCAATTCTTTTTCACGATGATTTATCTGTAACTTTTTTAGAAAACATTGATTTAGCAGCATGGAAAGAACTCGAAGACACAGACAATATAACCAAATGCTTAGAAAACCATGAACAATTATTATGGATTGAAGAAGACGTTGATTGGGATTATGGTTACTAATTCAAGATAAAGAGTATTTAAGCTATAGAGCAGTGATTTTTTAGTCACTGCTCTTTTTGTATTTTCAATCATCTCCGCTTTTGATATCATAATAGAATAAGTTACGATAGGAGACTGGATATGGAACATTTAATCAATAAAAAAGTTAAGAATATTGAGATCTCTGGCATCAGAAAGTTTTCCAATATGGTTGCTGGAAAGGAAGGCATGATCGCTTTAACAATTGGTCAGCCAGATTTTCCGACGCCACTGCATATTAAGGAAGCTGCTAAAACTTCCATTGACGAAAACTATACATCCTATACGCATAATGCTGGAGAGATTGAATTACGTAAAGCCGCATCACAATTTGTACAAAAAAAATATCAGCTTTCCTATGACCCTTCCACTGAAGTACTTGTTACAGTTGGAGCTAGTGAAGCCATTGATGTTACCTTTCGTACTATTCTCGACCAAGGAGTCGAGGTAATTCTTCCAGGGCCTGTATATCCTGGATATGAGCCTATTATCCGTTTATGTGGTGCTATTCCTGTATATGCTGACATACGTGATACTTCTTTTCGTTTTACAGCGGACGTCATAAAGAAATACATTTCAGAAAAAACGAGATGTATCGTTTTACCCTATCCTTCCAATCCAACAGGCGTTAGCCTATCAAAAGAAGAATTAATAGAAATTGCTGCATTGCTTAAAGAAAAGGATATCTTTGTTTTAGCTGATGAAATATACAGTGAATTACTATATGACCAAGAGCATGTATCCATCGCTCAATTTCTTCGCGACCAGACAATTGTTATTAACGGACTATCTAAATCACATAGTATGACTGGCTGGAGAATTGGATTATTATTTGCTCCTTCTTATCTTAGTCAGCAAATAATTAAAGTGCATCAATATAATGTTACCTGTGCCTCCTCAATCTCTCAAAGAGCTGCAATAGAGGCGCTAACTACGGGTATAAACGATGCCGATTCTATGAGAGATGACTATCGAGTAAGAAGAAAATATGTGTATGAGCGCTTATCTTCTATCGGCTTGGACGTAGTTATGCCAGATGGTGCTTTTTATTTTTTCATAAAGGTTCCAACAAATACGATGAATTCCTTTGAGTTTTGTCTCGATTTAGTCGATAAAGTAAATCTAGCTGTTGTTCCAGGAAGTGCGTTTTCTAATTTAGGGGAAGGCTATTTCCGTATTTCATTTGCGTATTCCATGGAAACATTGGAAGAAGCATGTAATCGGTTGGAGGAATATAGTAACAAGTATTTGGAAAAATAATTAGAAAAAAACAGCTTCCAAATCTGTAAATTCACAGATTTGGAAGCTGTTTTTTTATCAATCCCAATATTTAAATAATGCTTGTGTTCCGCTCTCGTCTTCTCCTTTTGCTGATAAACGGCTATATAATGTTTCGGCAAGAGATAATCCTGGCGTTTCCATATTCATTTCCTCTGCCTCTTTAAGTGCAATTCTCATATCTTTAATAAAATGTTTGATATAAAATCCTGGCTCAAAATCGCCTTTTATCATTCTAGGTGCTAAATTACTTAAGGAAAAGCTGCCAGCTGCTCCAGCTGATATACTTTGTAGTACTGTCTCTGGATCTAATCCTGCTTTCTTTGCATAAACGACCGCTTCACTTACACCTATCATTGTAGATGCAATGGCAATTTGATTACACATTTTTGTATGTTGACCAGAGCCAGCAGGTCCTTGGTAAACGATATTTGTTCCAAGTACTTCAAATATGGGCTGAACTTCTTTAAACACCTCTTCGTCCCCACCAACCATAATCGATAGTTTCGCATCTCTTGCTCCTACATCTCCACCGCTGACAGGTGCATCTACAGCATAAATATTTTTCTTTTTTGCCTCTTCATATATCTTTTTTGCAAGGCTTGGCGTAGATGTGGTCATATCGATTAAATATGTATTTTCTTTTGCATTGTTAACTAAGCCATGTTCCCCTAAATATACTTCTTCTACATCTTTTGGATAACCGATAATCGTAATGATTACATTTGCTTTTAATGCCATCTCGTATGGACTATCGACCCATTCTGCTCCTTCTACTAAAAGATCAGATGCTTTTTCTTTCGTGCGATTATGAACAATAACTGGATAACCTGCTTGTAACAAATGCCTTGCCATACTTTTTCCCATTACTCCTGTCCCTATAAAGCCAATAGTAGTTGTTTCTTTTGCCGACATAGTATCCCTCTCCTTTTTTTCCCAATATGAAACATATCGTTTTATTTGAATTAACTATTTTCTTTATAGTATCATGAAAACATTTATAATTGTCTAAATTCTCTCTAAAACTTGGAAATCACCATGATAGAAAAAACTACCCTTTATACACATCTTTAAACACTGATTGTATATCAAGGTAGTTTTTTCATACTGCTTATTTACGTAAAATCCTTACAATAAGCATTTTCATTATTTCCATCAAAATCACTGCGGCAATTGCTAAGCCAGTTGCAATTAACCATTCGTTCATGCCAAATGATTCTGGAATGGCAAACACCTCTCTCGCAAATGGCAAGATCGTAATCAAATATAACAAGAAGCATATTCCTACAGCGCCTAATACATACTTATTGGAAAATAAACCTACCCCAATAATCGTTTGTGTGCTAGATCTAGCAGCAAATGTCTGCAACGAGCGTGAAAGAATTAAAGTGGTAAAAGCCATTGCCACTCCTAACTCATCGGAATGCTGTAAACCAATATAGTGGGAAATAATTACCGCTATCCCAATTAATATCCCTCTAATAACGACTGCACGAAGGGTTCCACCAGCAAAAATTCCTTCTTTGACATCTCTTGGCTTGCGTTTCATTACTCCAGGTTCTGATTTCTCCATCCCAAGCGCTATAGCTGGCAAAGAATCATTGACTAAGTTTATAAATAACAGCTGTAATGCTGTAAAAGGATTTGCCCAACCTGCAATTACAGCAAATAATATGGCAATAATTGCTCCAAAATTGCCTGCAAATAGATAGCCGATTGATTTTTTGATATTATCAAAAACAGTTCTTCCTACACCAACCGCATTTACAATCGACACAAAATTATCATCTGTCAGTATCATATCAGCTGAATCCTTGGCCACGTCCGTTCCACTTCCCATTGCAATCCCAATATCAGCTTGCTTTAATGCTGGAGCATCATTGACACCATCTCCGGTCATTGCAACTACTCGATTTTTCTTTTGCCACGCTCGGACAATGCGAATTTTATTCTCTGGGGAAACCCTCGCATAAACAGAAATATTTTCTAATTTTTGGTCTAGTTCCGCTTCCGACAAAGCATCTAGCTCTTGACCAGTTAATGCAATATCGTTCTCCTCCATTAAGCCGATTTTGCGACCGATTGCCTGTGCTGTTGTTTTATGATCGCCTGTAATCATCACAGTGCGAATGCCAGCATCCTTTGTGTGCTCAATCGATCCATATACTGCTTCACGAGGTGGATCCATCATTGCTGTTAGACCTACAAGAATAATATCTGATTCATCTTCTTCGGATATAATCGTTTTATCAGGCGGTATATGTTTATATCCATATGCAAGAACACGCAATGCTTGATTCGAAAAATCTTCATTAGCTTCTTGGATTTTTTTGAGCCATTCGTCTGTAAATGGTTCTTCCTTTTCATTAACCAGTATTTTCGTCGCCCGATTGAACATAACATCTGGACCACCTTTTATAAGCATTAGCCGTTGGTTATCAATTGTATGAACGGTTGACATTAATTTCCGGTCCGAATCAAAAGGTAATTCCGCTTCTCTTGGATATCTCAACCGAATCTCTTCATAGCTTCTTTTTCCATCATTATAAAAGTTAATAAGCGCAACTTCTGTTGGATCTCCAACTTCTCTATTTTCTTTATTGATATAAGAATCATTACATAAAACAGCTATATTTAATAACAAGGTTTCCGAGTAGTTCCATTGAGCAGGCTCAGGTGGTAAATGCTCCCTTTCTCCTTCTGGAATAAAATAATCGGTTACAGTCATTTTATTTTGGGTTAGTGTTCCTGTCTTATCTGTACAAATAACACTTGTGGAACCCAATGTTTCTACTGCAGGTAGCTTCCGAATTATCGCACTTTGTTTCGCCATCTTATTGGTTCCTACCGATAAGACAATGGTAACAATAGATGACAAGGCCTCTGGAATGGCAGCTACTGCCACTGCCACTGCAAATAATAAGGCATTAAGTATAGATGTCGTAACATCTACGTTTTCATCGCCTAACCAAATTCTTAACGCTTGAATTGCGAAAATAAGAATAGAAAGGATAAGGATTCCTACTCCTAATTTTTTACTAAATGCTGCCAATTTCTGTTGCAAAGGTGTTTGCTTATCTTCTGCCGTATTTAGCATATCAGCAATTTTACCTATTTCGGTTTTTTCACCAGTTCCTGTCACGACAAAGGTGCCTCGGCCATAGACAACAAGGGAACTGCTATAGACCATATTAATCCGATCGCCAAGAGCAGATTCCTCTGTAATTACCTTTTCTTGTTTCTCAATTGCCTCTGATTCCCCTGTCAACATTCCTTCATTCACTTTCAATGAACCGCTCTCTATAATTCGTCCATCTGCCGGCACATAATCACCAGCTTCTAGAAAAACAATATCACCTGGCACTAGCTCACGGGCTGGAATGGTGCTATTCGTATTATTCCGTCTCACTTTTGCCTCAGGGGCACTCATATTTCGCAATGCATCTAAAGAACTTTCTGCTTTTTTTGTTTGTATAACACTAATAATAGAATTAAGCAATATTACTAAAAAGATAATAAGCGATTCGACAAATTTACCCATAATTAATTGGATAACAATTACTACTAATAACACAATCACCATGGGATCTTTAAATGTTTCTAAAAAGAGCTTCCAAGTTGGCACTTTTTCTTTATCTTGGAGCTCATTATAGCCTTCTTTTTCTAATAGCTCCTTTACTTTGTCTGATGATAATCCTTGTTCAGATGACTGTAGATCTTTTAATACAACATCTTTTTCCTTTTGGTAAAAATCCACGTGACTTTATTCATCTCCTTCATTTTTCGTCTTTAGTATATTTTTTCGAATGGATACGATTTCCAACATAGAACGTTTTAATTGTTCTTTGTTCATATGTATAGCAGAAAACTCCTTTTTAAAACCCCTTCCCATTATTTATTCTCAATAAACCTGTACAATTTATATTAAAACAATGAGATATTAGTATTTTACCTCTATCCGTTCTTTTCATGTATGATTAAAATTTAATATAAAACAAAAAAACTGACTAGAATCATCTAGTCAGTTCAAATAAGGGGAAAATGAGAATAGCGTTAAGCTAACTTGTAAAAAGAGCTTATGCTATTTTTATTAATACCCACTATTTTTAAGGTTAAACCTGTTTGTTAAGAAAGTTTTGCAGCAGCTTTTACTGCTTCCATTACTTCTTCTGTTGTAGACATTTGTAATGCTTTTTCAGCTAATTCTTCCATTTCTGCTTTAGAAAGGTTTAGAATTTGTGATCTAGCTTTTAAGATAGATGTAGCACTCATAGAGAATTCATCTAAGCCTAATCCTAATAATAAAGGAATTGCTGTTTCATCTCCTGCCATCTCTCCACACATACCTGCCCATTTACCTTCTTTATGTGCTGCATCAATAACCATTTTAACAAGACGTAAAATAGAAGGATTGTATGGTTGGTAAAGATAAGAAACTCGTTCATTCATACGGTCTGCAGCCATTGTGTATTGAATTAAGTCATTTGTACCAATACTGAAGAAGTCAACTTCTTTAGCAAATTGATCTGCAAGAACTGCTGTAGAAGGAATTTCTACCATGATACCTAATTCAATTTTTTCTGCAACTTTGACGCCTTCTGCTGTTAAGTTAGCCTTCTCTTCTTCTAAAAGAGCTTTAGCAGCACGGAACTCATTTAATGTAGCAATCATTGGGAACATGATTTTTAAATTCCCATAAGAGCTTGCACGTAGCAATGCTCTTAATTGCGTACGGAAAATATCTTGCTCCTCTAAGCATAGACGAATAGCACGGAATCCTAAGAATGGATTCATTTCTTTTGGAAGATCTAAATAAGGTAATTCCTTATCTCCACCAATATCTAATGTACGTACTACAACTGGCTTCCCTTTCATTCCTTCAAGGACAGCTTTATAAGATTCAAACTGCTCATCTTCTGTAGGAAGCTGATCTCTACCCATGTAAAGGAATTCAGTACGATATAAGCCAACTGCTTCTCCACCGTTATTAATAACACCTTCTAAATCATTTGGTGTACCAATATTTGCTGCAAGTTCAACGTGAACGCCATCTGAGCTTACAGTTTGTTCATTCACTAGTTTCGCCCATTCTGCTTTTTGTTGCTCATATTGTTCAGCAGTCTTTTTATAGCTTTCTACCACTTCAGGTGTTGGATTAATATGGATTTCTCCTTTTAATCCATCAACAATTACTAAATCACCATTATTAATTTCTTCTGTTGCTTTTTTTGTACCAACAACAGCAGGAATTTCTAAAGATCGAGCCATAATTGCTGAGTGAGATGTTCTACCACCAATATCAGTTGTGAAGCCTTTAACAAATTGACGGTTAAGCTGTGCTGTATCAGATGGTGTTAAATCTTCTGCCACAACGACTACTTCTTCAGAGATCATACTTGGATTTGCCAAATGTACGCCTAGAAGATGAGACATTACACGCTTTGTCACGTCACGAATATCTGCAGCTCTTTCTTGCATATATTCATTATCCATTGATTCAAACATTGTAATAAACATGTCTGTTGTTTCTTTTAATGCGTATTCAGCATTCACTAGGTCTGTTTTAATTTTATCTTCAATAGGTGCAATTAATTCTGGATCACTCAATACTAATAAATGCGCTTCAAAAATCGCAGCTTTATCCGCACCAAGCTCTTTATTAGCCTTTTCACGAATAGCTTCTAATTCTGATTTCGCTTTCGATAAAGCTTCTTGAAAACGAGAAATTTCATTTTCTGCATTTTCAACAGTAGTTTTATCAAAAGAAAGATCTGGTTCAACTAAACGATAAGCTTTAGCAATGGCTATTCCACTAGATGCAGCAATTCCCTGTAAAAAACTCATTATTCTGCTAAACCTTCTTTATTTAAAGTTTCTTGTAATCCATTAATTGCTTCTTGCTCGTCGTTACCTTCTGCAATAATTTTAATATCAGCACCTTGTGCAATCCCTAATGACATAACACCCATAATCGATTTAAGATTTACTTTTTTCTCTTTATATTCTAATTGAATATCTGAGTCAAATTTGCTAGCAGCTTGTACTAATAGAGTTGCTGGTCTAGCATGAATTCCTGTATCTGCAATAACTTTAAATTGTTTTTCTACCATAATAAAATCATTCTCCTTTATCGATTAAGTTATAAGATGTAAACATATAGCTAAACTTTTCAAACTTAAACAACCCTTAATATAAACTAACAATTGTTTATCATAAATACTATATAATTTATATATTACAATTGTAAACTGAAAGCTATGTATTTTGTCGAAAAAAATTCACTGTCTATGTACACAAACTTTCTTTACAACCATTTATAGCATCTTCTAAAAAGATGAGAACATGTAAGATCGCGTTCAAAAATAGCAGGTAATTTAAGTTTTTGAAAAAGACATCTCAAATGAAAGAATAGCATTTCTTTCTTATCTAGACAATCAAAATTTATAAAACGACAAAAAATAGTTAACTTTATGGCGAAAATTAGTACATTTCGTTCCATTAAGCATATTTATTATGGTGCTAATTCTGTTTAGTAAAATTCCCAGATTATAAACTTTTATACAATGAAATAAATCGCATCCTTCAAAAAATAATCATTACTATGTGTTTGTAACAAATTCTTCAAACATTCGAATAGAAACCTTTACTTAAATGAAAAATATATTGCATTCTCAAAGTAAACAGGCTTTAATATTATTGGAAACATTCAAGCATTTGTCCTATTTTATCATTAATAGCCCTACTACTTTGAAAATATAAACTTGTTTTTTTTCGGATAGTTTGTTTTATTAATCCGCGCCTTGAAATAAATTCCCTATTGAGAAATATATAACCGCCAGAATGGATAAAGTGAGGAAAAGTATGAGATACAAACGGAAGGAAGCTTTTCGTTATCAATTGACTGATACTCTAGACGCTGTATTCACGCTAAAAGTTGCTGAAGACACACTTTCTAGTAAAGGACATGCCCTTATTTATAATATAAGTCCCAATGGATTAAGATTTCGAACAGAATATGACTTACCAGTTGGTGATACACGATTATTATTACAGATTCAATTCATCCTAAATGGAAACAAAATAACTATGCCTGGCCAAATAATTTGGAAGAAAAAGCTTGGAAACCAATTTGAATATGGCTATGAGGGAACGGAAGATAATGAAGCTAAACAGAAGATAATCAATGGTCTAAAAGAACTTTCGCGAATGGAGAATAAAGATACTCTTTAAAAACCATTAATTGAACACCACAAGAGCAAAAGACCTCACTTTCTATCCTTTATTATATTTCTACAGGAAAAAAAGTGAGGTTGCATGCAAATTAACTTCTTGGTTCGTCCATATATTTATAAGTAACATCCCCGCCAATTTCGGCAATTCCTTTAAAATACTTAAAATCCTCTCTTTTTACTAATTCTGTACGAAAAGTAAGAAATTCCTCTTTTTTCACTCGATAGCCATCTATTTCTTTATTCTTTAACTTTTCTAATATTTCTTCTGCTAATTCTTTATTCATACTGCTCACCGATTATCCTTTCAAATCATTTTCAGTCCATATTTTAAGTTATTCCTTTGCTTTAAGCAAAGAATTTTACCTATTTCCCTTTTCCATTACTATTTTTTGATATTATTATGTATATTTCTACTAATTATGTTATAATATCATCTAATATCAGAAAAGTGTAAGCATTTCCCACCTTGGCAATATAGTTAATAAAAATGGGATGTTCAGTTAGTTGATCACTTGCACCACTTTCTTTTTATAGTAAAATACATAATTTCGATAAACCAGCATTTCCCTTTATTTCATCATGCTAGGCATTAACAACAAACAAAAAACCTATTTCAAAAAAGTGATTGACACACATTTTATTCGCAGTTTCATAGTATATATGTAATAAGATTACTATACTGCTATTTTTTACAAATAAGTTCTAAATAGTGCAAACTATAATCAGAATTTATATAAAATTTGGAATGATAAGGAGAGATTGTGAGTGAAAATAGCTGAGGTTGGAAATATAATTGAATTTAGAGGATTACAAGGAATTGTTGAAAAAGTAAATGAAAATTCGGTCATTGTAGATTTGACTTATATGAATAATTACCGGGATTTAGAATTAGAACAAAGAACGGTTGTTAACCATAAAAACTATCGCATTATTAAATAAATACTTAACATATAAAAAGAAGTCAGATAGGAATTTACTCCTTTTATTGACTTCTTTTTTGTATGCGCTTTATTCATTATATTTAATAAGGAAGAAACTATTCTTCTGCCAATTCTTTTTTCGTTTTCACCTTTCCATGCGGCTTTTGCTTCTGCTTACGTACAGTCCATTCTCTTTCCTTTTCTCTCTGTGCTTTTGACACTTTTTTCACCTCCATCCTTTCCCGTTTTATGATAAGCATTTTTTTATTTTTTTATCCCCATTCTCCTTTTTGTACATATGCCAATTTTTAATTGACCTTTCTACTCTGCTTAAAGCTGGACTAGCATGCTGTTTGCTATAGTATGAATAAATCCAGAAAAGTATGAATATATCGCACTGACCCATAGGAATCTTACAAAATATTTGGTTGACCACATGAAAAAAAACTGTTAACATCACATTATATTTCTTAAATAACTGCATGCTATGAATGTTATGGATCAAACTATAACAGGAGCAGCTTCTGGAGAGACCGTTTTATTTTTAAACGGCACCGAAGGATTCACAATCTCAGGTAAAAGGACAGAAGATCAACCAATACATATTAGCTTATCATGTCCTGGTTCTTCTTACCCTTTGAAACAGATTGGTGTATCCAATCTGTTTTTTTCATACATTCATTAACTAGTGCTGTATTTGAGAAGCAAACAAAATAGTGAGTTATGAGGTGAAATGATGGTTCAACAGCGTCGTGCAGTCGTTAGCGTAATTGGAAAAGATCAAATTGGAATTATCAGTAAGGTAACTACAATCCTTTCTAATAATCACATCAATATCCTGGATATTAGTCAAACCATTCTTCAAGATTTCTTTACAATGATGATGTTAGTAGACATTACCGATAAAGAAAAATTAGATGCCTTAACAAAGCAGTTTGACGAATTAAGCGAGCAACTTCATTTAAAAATAAATATCCAATTAGAAGAAATTTTTCAATCCATGCACCGTGTCTAAGAAAAGAGGGTCAGAAAATGAAAATTGCATTGAATGAAATGATGGAAACCATCAACATGGTACAAATGGAAAACCTTGATATTCGTACGGTTACGATGGGAATCAGTCTATATGATTGTGCTGATTCAGATTTTCAAAAATTAAATGAGTCTGTATATAAAAAAATAACTACATATGCAAGCAAATTAACAGAAGTTGCAAATGCCGTTGAAAAAGAATATGGAATCCCCATTATTAATAAGCGAATCTCTATCACTCCAATTGCTGAAATTCTCGGAAATAGTACCGTTGAACAAGCAGTGACTTTAGCAAAAACACTAGATAAAGCGGCAAAAGATTTAAATGTAGATTTTATCGGTGGCTACTCTGCCCTTGTTCATAAAGGTGTTTCTAAAGGAGATCAAACATTATTGGACGCTCTTCCAGAGGCACTTTCTGTAACAGAACGGGTTTGTGCATCCGTATCAGTTGCTACAACAAGAACGGGTATAAATATGGACGCAGTAAAACAAATGGGAGAAATCATTAAAAAAGCTGCGGAAAATACGAAGGATCAAAATGGCTTAGCATGCGCGAAGCTAGTTGTTTTCTGTAATCCTGTGGAAGATAATCCATTCATGGCTGGGGCATTCCATGGGGCTGGAGAAGGCGAAGTAGTTATCAATGTTGGCGTTAGTGGACCTGGAGTCGTATTAAGCGCATTGAAAAAATATCCGGAAGCAGATTTAGGCGAAGTATCAGAAATCATCAAAAAGACAACCTTTAAAATTACTCGCGCTGGTGAATTAATCGGCCGTGTAGTTGCAGAACGCTTAGATGTTCCGTTTGGTATTATGGATTTATCACTTGCGCCAACTAATGCTATTAATGATAGTGTTGCAGAAATATTGGAAGAGATTGGTTTAGAACGCGTTGGTACACATGGCACTATTGCAGCTCTAGCTTTAATGAATGACGCTGTTAAAAAAGGTGGCGCCATGGCAAGTAGCTATGTAGGAGGATTAAGCGGCGCATTTATTCCAGTTAGCGAGGATAATGGCATGATTAAAGGTATTTTAGACAATAGCCTTACCCTTTCCAAACTAGAAGCAATGACTTGCGTATGCTCAGTGGGGCTTGACATGATCGCTCTTACTGGAGATGCTACACCTGCCACCCTATCAGCGATTATTGCAGACGAAGCTGCTATAGGGATGATAAATAAGAAAACAACAGCTGTCCGTGTCATTCCTGTACCAGGAAAAAAAGAAGGAGAAATCGTGGAATTCGGCGGACTATTAGGCCGAGCACCTGTGATGGGAGTCAATCCATTTAGCTCCGCCAAACTAATTAACCGTGGCGGTCGAATCCCATCTCCACTTCAGGCTTTAATTAACTAATCATATTCTTATAAGACAAGCAAGTATCCCTATTCTTTTTAAAAATTCCCTTTATAAAACAGAAGAGGATACTGCTTGTCAGTAGTTAAAAGAATACTTATTTCGGAATAGGCTTAATCCATAAGAACAACAAGAAAACTAAGCTTATATAACCAAATATCGGATACAAAAAAGATAACAGTGTACCATACTGAACATAGCTAATGAAATAGGAAACGAAAATAATTCCGCCAATTATAACCATACTTGGTAAGGGAACAAAGCTTCGCAATTGCCTCTCTAACCCATAAATATTCCCAATTACCGAACTGAAAATTTCTCCATAAATCACTAAAATATAAACCCATGAAAGCTGTGGGGCTAAATTTTTCATAATGGTAGCCATCGGAATAGAATATTGGTAAACATCTGCAAGCATGATAAGGGAAAAATGACTAGATATTAGAATCATCATAAGCGCAATCCCCCCTAATATCCCTCCCCATTTAACTGCTTCTTCATCGCCAATTTCAGAGGCAGCAGGTACCAACACCGCAATTGCTAAAGCCAAATTTAAAGCAGTATACGAAAATGGAGAAGTAATAGTTTTCCAAGTAACAGTCTCCATTTGAAATATTTCTCCAAAAAAACCAGGCAATGAAACGGAAAGAAAAAAGAGAATAAAGCTAAAACTAATCATAATCGGCACAACAAAAGTGTTTACGGCAAATAACCCTTTTGTTCCGACCATCATAACAAGTAATGAAAGTACAATTGTAAATATAACCCCGACTGATTTATTTAAACCAAGCTGTTCCTCGAATACCGCACCAGCTCCTGAAAACATAACAGCACAAACTCCTATTAACATAAGTAATAATAGAAAATTAATGATCGTCCCTATGATATTACCGAATAAGTAAATAGTAACTTCCTGATAGGAAGTAGCCTTTATTTTGACAGAAATGCGCATTAATTTTGCGCCAAAATACGCAAAAATAAATCCACTTAAAAGGATTCCTAGCAAACCGATAAATCCATATTGTGAAAAAAAGACTACTATTTCTCTTCCTGTCGCAAATCCGGCACCAACAACAGTGCCTACATACACTGCCGCAAGCTGAATTGCAGCACTCCATTTATTTTTCACATATTTCCCTCCCTACATCAACTATATGTAGAAATGGACAAACAATGACGAGCATTTTATCCTTTTAAAAATAAATTTTTTTCATGATATTTCTCCCCTATTAAAGAAGAAAATGACCAAACATAAATAAACAGAAAGCCACTACATTACCTATAAATTTCCATCTTCATTTTTTAAGCAAAATACTTGAAAGTCAAAAAAGGTCAAAGTATAATCATAATTACAAAAGGTCAATATTAGTCAAACTCAAAAAGGAGGATATTTATAATGAAATGTGAAATTTGCCAACAAAACAGTGCTACGATCAGTTTACGATTTGTTTTAAACAATATGGAGAGCACGATGAATCTATGTCATGCATGCTATCAAAAAGAAAAGCAAAAAATGACTGCACAAGGTAGCCCAATGTATTTCCAACCTTCCCCTTTTGACGAGTTATTTCAATCTATTAATCCATCAAATCTAGGGGGAGCAAAATCTGCGAACGAGGCTCCTTTTGCAAATAATAAAAAAGCTGGCATTCTCGATAAATACGGGAAGAACTTAAATCAAATGGCTAATGCCGGTTTAATTGATCCTGTTATCGGAAGAGAAAATGAAATTGAGCGTGTTATTGAGATTCTAAATAGAAGAAATAAAAATAATCCCGTGCTAATTGGGGAACCAGGTGTCGGGAAAACAGCGATAGCAGAAGGTTTAGCATTAAAAATCATGGAAGGCAATGTCCCTAAAAAATTGCAAAACAAAGAAATTTACTTGCTGGATGTTGCTTCCCTTGTATCAAACACAGGCATTCGCGGTCAATTTGAAGAAAAAATGAAGCAAGTGATACAAGAAGTACAAGCAAGAAAAAATGTTATTGTCTTTATTGATGAAATTCATCAGCTAGTGGGCGCGGGATCTGCAGAAGGCTCAATGGATGCAGGGAATATTTTAAAACCAGCATTAGCGCGTGGAGAGCTGCATATCATTGGTGCAACTACTTTAAAGGAATATCGTCAAATCGAAAAAGACGCTGCATTAGAGCGAAGATTCCAGCCAGTGCAGGTGAACGAGCCATCTGTTGAGGCTACTCTATCCATCTTAAACGGAATTAAGGACAAATACGAAAAATTCCATGAGGTAACCTATACAGAGGATGCTATAAAAGCATGTGCTGAACTTTCCCACCGTTATATTCAAGATCGCTTCTTACCCGATAAAGCGATTGATTTAATGGATGAGGCTGGTTCTAAAATGAATCTTTCTTCTACTTATCAAAACACAGAAGAAATTGAAAGTCGTCTAACGAAAATAGCAAAGGAAAAAGAACAGGCATTAAAAGAAGAAAACTATGAAAAAGCAGCTGAATTGCGCAAAGAAGAACAACAGCTCGAAAAAGCATTGAATGAACCAAATAATGAGGATAAACCAATTGTGGATGTTGCTCTTATTCAACAATTAATCGAAAAGAAAACTGGCATTCCTGTTGGAAAATTGCAGGAAGATGAACAGCAAAAAATGAAGTTTTTAAGTGAGCGTTTAGCGGCAAAAGTCATTGGACAAGATGAGGCGGTTCGAAAAGTCGCTAAAGCCATTAAGCGAAGTAGAGCAGGACTTAAATCAAAAACAAGACCGATTGGGAGCTTCCTATTCGTTGGTCCAACTGGTGTCGGGAAAACAGAGCTTACCAAAACACTTGCAGAAGAATTATTCGGCAGCAAAGATAGCATGATTCGCCTAGACATGAGTGAATATATGGAGAAACATAGTATTAGTAAGATCATTGGTTCTCCTCCAGGCTATGTCGGTCATGAAGAAGCGGGACAATTAACGGAAAAAGTGAGAAGGAATCCTTATAGCATTATCTTGTTAGATGAAATCGAAAAAGCGCATCCTGATATTCAATCTATTTTCCTGCAAATTTTAGAAGATGGACGCTTAACAGATAGCCAAGGACGCACGGTTAGCTTTAAAGATTCGGTTATTATCATGACAAGTAATGCAAGTGTTGGTCATAAGCATAAAGTAGTTGGCTTTGGAAATAATGATGCAATTGAAGAAAGTAATCTATTACAAACACTAGGAAACTTCTTTAAACCAGAATTTCTGAACCGATTTGATGCGATTATTGAGTTTAAAACGTTGGAGAAAGAACACCTACTTCGAATTACTGACATTTTATTAAAAGAACTTGCTGAAAATTTACAAGAACAACAAATTGCATTACAGGTAGAAGAAGCTGCGAAAGAGAAAATCGTTGAACTTGGTACACACCCTAGCTTCGGTGCTCGACCTTTAAGAAGAGTGATTCAAGAGCATTTAGAAGATCAATTAGCAGATGTAATTCTTGATGAACCGACTGTAAAGGAATTAAAAGCAGTTCTAGAGGATGACCAAATTAAAATTAAACCAGTTCAGAATCGGTTTATTTCTAAATAAACTGATTGTAAAAAAGAAAACGTGGGAACAATTGCCCCACGTTTTCTTTTATAGTTTTCGATCATCCACAGAACATAACCACTCATCAATTACTCCAACAACAGATTCGACACAGCCATCTTCAAACGGAGAAATTAAATTAGCTTCTTTAACTAATTCAGTAAACGGCTTGCTTCCACCTAAGCTGCAAAGCTTCACATAATCTTTCCAAGCATCTTCTTGATTCTCTCTTGACCGTTTCCAAAATTGGAAGGCACATATTTGCGCTAAAGTATAATCAATATAATAGAATGGAGAATTGTAAATATGCCCTTGTTTTTGCCAGAAACCTCCATTTTCCAAAAACTCATTTCCATCATAATCAAGATGTGGACTATATTTTTTCTCAATATTTCTCCAAGCTTGCTTTCTTTCTTTTGGAGTAGCTGTCGGGTTTTCATATACCCAATGCTGGAATTCATCTACTGACACTCCATAAGGAAGGAATAGCAACGCCGAGCTTAAATGGGAAAACTTATACTTCTCTACATCTTCTTTAAAGAATAGTTCCATCCATGGCCATGTGAAGAACTCCATACTCATCGAATGAATTTCTGCTGCTTCATACGTTGGCCAATAATATTCTGGAATATCAAACCCACCACTAGAGTGAACTTGGAATGCATGGCCTGCTTCATGTGTTAAAACATCAATATCTCCTGATGTACCATTGAAGTTTGAAAAAATAAATGGCGCCTTATAATTTTCAATGAAGGTGCAATATCCGCCACCTGCTTTTCCCTTTTTAGCAACCAAATCCATTAATTCTGTTTCTATCAAATAGGAGAAGAATGCCCCTGTTTCTTTTGATAGTTCATCATACATCTTTTGGCCATTTTCAACAATCCATGCTGGATCTCCTTTTGGAGTAGCATTACCAGTTAGAAATTCTAGTGGCTCATCATAATATTTTAAGGAGTCTACCCCTATTCTCTGTTGCTGTCTTTCTTTTAATTTAGTTGTAAGGGGAACGATATGTTCTTTTACTTGGTTTCTAAATGCTGCAACCATGTCTGCATTATAATCTGTTCTGTACATACGATAGTATGCTAATTCAACGAAATTTTTATATCCTAGCTTCTTAGCAATTTCTGTACGCACCTTTACCATATCATCATATATTCTATCTAACTGCTCCTCCTGTTCACTAAAGAAAGCAAACCGAGCCTCACTCGCAGCTTTTCTAATAGCCCGATCTTTCGATTCCGTGAACGGCTGCAATTGTGCAAGTGTTCTTTCTTCTCCGTCAAACATAATCTTTGCTGAAGCAACGAGCTTTGTATATTCTGTTGATAGTTTATTTTCCTGTTGCAGAAGCTCTACCACTTCCTCTGAAAAAACTTTTAATTGGGCTTCGGCTAATGCAAATAGTTGCTGTCCCCACTTTTCTTCCAGCTGGTCTTTAAATTTAGATTTCACTAGGGCTTGATAATATTTTGTAGTAAGTCCTTCTACTTTCGGTGATACTTCATCCATATAATCTTGTTCTTTTTGATAAAATTCATCATTCGTATCAACAGAATGGCGAATATAGCATAAATTAAACATCGTAGAAATATCATTTCTAAGCTCGTTTATTTTCTCGATCGCCATAATTTGCTGCTCGACATGCTCTGCATTATTAAAAGCTACTAATAATTCATTCATTTTAACTGAAAATTCATCTATATCTGGTCTTTTGTATGTAAATTCCGAAAACTTCATTTTCTATACCCCCTAATTTTTTCTTCATTCCCAAATTTATAAAGGCTCGCTCATTAATTATACATGAAAAATAACAATACAAATACAAAAAAAGCGAATATTCATATTGGAAGCTTTATTTCAAAATCACAATCGAAATAAACCTTTTTGCCATATGAATACTCGCTTTATAAATATTGCAATATTAATTATTTTCCCACAGATAAACCAATTCGTTTAATTAATTCAATCGCCACATCTTTTTCTTCTGGCGATAATTCAGACATGATTTCATGGATTCTTTGCTCATGGTTTGGAAAAATACTTTCTATTAATTGTTTTCCATTATCAGTAATTTGAGCGAAAGTAACTCTTCGATCCGATGGACAGGCGATTCTTCTTAAGTATCCTTTTTCTTCCAACTTATCAACGACGTAAGTAATACTACCACTTGCCAATAAGATCTTTCCGCCAATTTGTTGTAACGGCTGATCGCCTTTATGATACAACAACTCTAGAACAGCAAACTCTGTTGGATTCAAACCATTTACAGTAATTAATTTATTTACATTTTCATTAATTGCTCGATACGCTCTAGACATAACAATATATAATTTTAATGATTGCTCAATATCTTTTTTTTCCATATAAAAACTTCCCTTATTAGTTTAATTCAATATCTCGAATTCAAATAGATTATATTATTCTCCCTTCCTTTTGTCAATTTCAGATGAAAATCCTCCCCTTCATTGAGCTTTCCCTAATTCATGTTATAATTAGGTCTATATATCGGAATTTCGCTTGGAGAATCTATTGATGAAAATAAATACACAAAAAAAGCTCTTATATGTTGCAATCGTCATAATACCTATTCTTATTACTGCTGTGCTTTTTTTTAATTACCAAGTAAATAAAGAAGTTGCCAAAAATAAGGCACATGCAGAATGGGTAGCATCTATTCACCAAAGGCAATGGGACTCTTATATAAACAAAGTCGTTTCTTCTTTAAATATCTTAAGTCTATCAATTCAAACAAATATTGATACACCAGAAAAAATGGACAACTTGCTTAAAAAAGTATTTACGAATGAGCATATCTATGGAGGATTATTCCTACTTGATAATAAAGGAAAAACAATTGCTGGGGTCAATGATACCTATGATTCAGTTGATATTTCAGACGAGGATTACATCTTAGAAGTGATTAACTCGAAAGATTTGGTGATTTCTAACAGAGAGGAAGTATTAAGCAACGGACAGAAAGTTATCGGTATTGCAATGCCGATTATCAACGAGCATAATCGACTAGACTCGATTATAACTGCTTATCTTCGTGTCGATTATCTTATTAATATAACGAAAATGTTATCCTCTGGAGAAAATATTGCGATTATCAATGGTCAAAAAGAAACCATTCTCTATATAAATGATGGCGCAACACTAGGCACAAATGTGATTAGTATGCCAATTGACCGCCTACCTTGGACAATTATCGTTGAATTAGAAAAAACAAATATTTGGAATGTAATAAAGTTGAATATTTGGATACTGCTTTTCTTTATTCTAATTTTCCATCTCATTTATCTGACCATAATCCTTTACTATCAAAGGAAAGTAAGAGAAGAAGAAACAAAACAAAATGAAATCCAAAAATTAGAGCTAGTAGGCAATTTAGCAGCTAGTTCTGCTCATGAAATCAGAAATCCGCTAACTGGAATCAAAGGATTAATCCAATTATTAAGTGAGAAGTATCAAGATCAACAAGATCAGCTATATTTTTCCATTATCCAAAAAGAAATTGTGCGAATAAATGAAATCGTAAGTCAATTCCTTATTTTAGGAAAGCCTACCGCACAAAAAAAGCATAAAATGAATTTAAAATCGATTATAGCGGAACTTGATCCACTTATTATTTCAGAAGCAAATTTATATAATGTAAAGTATGTTGAAAAAATACCTAATCAAGACATCTATATCCTAGGGATTTCAGACCAAATGAAACAAGTGCTCCTTAATTTAACAAAAAACGCACTTGAAGCGATGGAAAATGGTGGTCAGTTAGAGCTTAATGTCCGTATCGTTCGTTCAAACGTGTTAATTACGATTATCGATAATGGAATAGGCATGTCCAGCCGACAGTTAAAGAAAATTTTTGAACCATTTAATACTTCGAAAGAGTCAGGAACTGGCTTAGGGCTTGTAGTATGTAAAAGAATTATTGAATCATTCGATGGTGAAATACAAATATCCAGTAGAGAAAAGAAAGGAACAAAGGTGAGTATTATCTTACCTCTAATTGAATAAGATCTGTCTATTTTCGCTTCTTCCATGTTCGTATCGTCTTCTTTCCTAAAAGGAGGTTATAGCATTTGAACAAAAGAAGCGTTTTTTCCTTTATCAACATAGTAGACATGTATGCGGGATAACGGGGTTCTCAAAGATTCAATTAAAGAAGGGCATTGATTTAGATGAAATATTATTCAGGTAATCACTGCCATTACCCTTCACGATAATTTACTTACACTTTATCTATATACAACCTCAGAATAATTTTTCCGTTTATATTGACTAGCATTAGACCAAAAAATTCGAGTATTTTTATATTGTCTTTTTATTTGTTTTCTTTTTTCTCGTTCATAACGAAAAACAAGCTGATATTTATAGATTAATTCATCAAGTTCTTGACTTAATCTAATTGTCTCTTCATCGATTGTCCCACGCTCTTTTGCCGTTTTTATCATTACCTCCCTTTTATCTTGAATTTCAAATAACAACTCAGTCTTCTTACAATACACCTTTTTCTTCCTCCTAATCAAATTCCAACTTTCAAACAATTCATTATTGTTTACTTGATGAATTATTGCAATAAAACAAATAAAAGTAAATAGAATCGCAATATTAGACATTTTTTTGTGAAAAAATAGGTAAAAAGACTTATCATTTAAATACATCACCACTTGTTTTCGACAAGTACAACGGTGAAAAATGTCGAAAAGTACAATAAACATAGTAAACGTTTTCTTTTTGAGTCATTTGACCTATCTCATCCTTTCTTGCAGAAAAAGTGAAACCTTTTTATATTAAAAAAAGATTAAATAGATAAAAATCTACTCAATCTTAAAATAAAATATAGAGAAATATTCACTTACTTAAAAATCGGAAGCGTACTTAATCTTTCAACCGCCTCTTGTAATCTCTCTTCTTCTGTTAATAATCCAACTCGAACATAACCCTCCCCAAATTGACCAAATCCTGATCCTGGTGCCATAGCAATATGTACTGTCTCTAATAAATAATCACTAAATTCTTGTGAGGTAAACCCATCTGGTACTTTCAGCCAAGCAAAGAATGAGCCTTCAGGTGCATTGACTTCCCAACCAATTTCCTTGAGTCCTTTCATTAATATATCTCGTCTCTGTTCATAAAGCATATTCATCTGTCTAACACTTTCTTGAGACTCTGTTAAAGCCGTATAAGCGGCTTCTTGAATAGCTCCAAATAAACTAACATATAGATGATCTTGATAAAGATTGATAGCCGAAATAACACTACTATTTCCAACCGCAAAGGCTACTCTCCATCCTGCCATATTAAATGTCTTTGATAAGGTGTAAATTTCAACACCAATATCCTTTGCCCCCTCAATTTGGAGAAAGCTGATCGGTTTCTTTCCATCGAAGCCAATTGCCCCATAAGCAAAATCATGGACAACACATATTTCATGCTGTTTGCTTAAAGATATTGTTTCAGCAAAGAAATCCTTCGTAGCAATTGCTCCTGTCGGATTATTAGGATAATTTAAGAACATTAATTTTGCTTTCTCTAAATCTTTTTCTTCTATCTCATGGTAGTTTGGTAAAAAGTTATTTTCTTCTCGTAATGGCATCATGACTGTCTCTGCCTTCGCTAAAGCAATCCCTGATAAATAGTCGGGATATCCAGGGTCTGGAACCATTACCGTATCTCCTGGATTCAATAAACATAGCGGTATCTCCACAAGACCAGCCTTTCCTCCAAATAAAATAGCCACTTCAGTTTCAGGGTCTAAATCAACATTATATTCTCTTTTATAAAATTGAGAAACCGCCTCCTTTAAATGAGGATATCCTCTAAATGGAGAATACTTATGATTTTTCGGCTGTTCTGCTGCCGCTTGCAAGCTCTGGATAATATTAGTAGGAGTGGGTTGATCTGGATTACCTTGTCCTAAATTAATCACATCGTATCCTTTTTCGATATAGCTATTAACCTTTGTAACTAATGAAGCAAAAAACTGTTCTGGCAAATTTTTCAATAACTTCGATTGTTCGTATGTCTTCATATACTCCACACCTTCTTTAAACGTTAGAAATATTCCAATTACTTTAAACATGCAATTGTTCTGCTACAAGTAAGTACCTTCCCACAATTGCCCTTCTAAATTTATTACTCGATATCATGAAAAAAAATAATCGTTTAATAATTCGCTTTTTTATGATATAACCAAATTACCATAATAATTGGATTTTTTTGTTGATTATCATTATATCGGAAAATAACGAAGATGAATAGAGGTGTAGACTTTTGAACTTTCGAATTAGTTTGATTCAAATGGATATTGCATTTGGAAAACCAGAAGATAATTTTAAGCAAGTAGACGAAAAAATTGCCACGGCTTGCAAGGATAACTGTGATGTTATTGTTCTGCCTGAACTTTGGTCAACTGGCTATGACTTAACAAGACTTCTTGCTATTGCAGATACTCATGCAACGAATACTATCTCCTTTTTAAAAGAATTGGCACTGAAGCATCATGTCCATATAGTTGGTGGCTCTATCGCAAATAATAAAGGAGACGGGATTTATAACACTCTTATCGTTGTAAATAAATCGGGAGATGTTGTGCATACATATGACAAGCTTCACCTTTTTCAGCTAATGAATGAACATTTATATTTAAAGAGTGGTACATCAGAGGGCCTATTCTCTTTAGAGGACAGCACTTTTGCTAGTATGATTTGCTATGATATTCGCTTCCCTGAATGGATAAGAGCTCATACTACAAAAGGAGCGGAAGCAATCTTTGTGGTTGCCGAATGGCCAAAGCCTAGATTAGCACACTGGAAAAGTCTACTGATTGCCAGGGCGATTGAAAATCAATGCTATGTCATTGCATGTAATCGCGTTGGTGCCGATCCGGATAATGTTTTTGCAGGACATAGTATGATTATTGATCCCTGGGGAGAAATTGTAGCAGAAGCTGGCGAGAAAGAAGAGATTCTGACAGCTTCGATCCAATTGGATAAAGTTACAGAAGTACGCAAAACAATCCCTATTTTTGCAGATCGGAAACCTGAATTTTATTCTTGATTTTGGCTACGTATAAAGGACTGTTTATATCGGTTAAACAGTCCTTTTATTTTTCTTTACTTCGCCCACATTTCCTCTGGATTAAGCTCGTATATATTATTTTCTCTATACATAAAATGATTGACGATAAATTCTCTTCGAATGGTTGCATAATCATCGAAATACTGTTTAATATACTCGTTTATTTCTTTTTCTTCGTATTTTCTCCCAAATACTAACCCCTTTAGCATGTACTTAAAAACAACTAATTTTTTCTTTCTTTGCGATGGAATATTTTTTAGCCTCCCCTCTGCAGTAAAGAAATTTTCTACAATTTTTGTTTGTTCCTCATTAGTAACAGCCATATCGCTCTCCTCCATTCCGATTGCAAGTTTTCTCAAAGACTCGGTTTGTTGCAAAATTACTGATTTATTTAAGTAAAAATAAATCGTATTCTTATCTCTTCTTTCATAAACTATATTTATTTCGCGCATTTTCTTTAAATGGTGTGTAATCGTAGGAGCAGATAAGCCGAGCTTTTCTGCCAATGCTTGACCATTCCATGGTTTATTTGCTAATAAGGAAATAATTTTAATTCTTGTTGGATCGCCCATTGTTTTATGAAAACCAACCAATTTATCTAATTGCATTTATCCACCTACTTTTATTATCATCTAATTAGATGATAATAAAAGTAGGTGGATGTGTCAAGAAAGATAATGGAAATTGGGCAGTTTTAATATAATTTACTGCTAGTAAACTGCACCATGAAGACATTCCGCTTTCCGGGACAAGCTTTAGCCTCCTGTCTCGCTAATTCCCAACCGATTCGTTTCAATCACTATTACAACGATTCTACTTCCACAAAAAAAGACCTAGTTACATTAACGGGGTCTCTAGTAGTAATACCTTTAGTTTATTCTGTTCTTTGTATTGGCAGTTGCAGGTGAAAAGTCGTACCGATACCTAATTCCGACTCTACCGTCACTTTCCCTTGATGATCCTCCATTATTTGATAAGATACTAATAAACCTAAACCAGTCCCTTTTTCTTTTGTCGTATAAAAAGGTTCTCCGATTCTTGCAAGCTTTTCTTTACTCATGCCCTTCCCATTATCGCGGATTGCTATATGGAAGTAATCCTCTTTTAACTCAATCGAAACCTCAATTTCCCCGCCGTCTACTAAAACCTCGATTGCATTTTTAATGATATTTATAAATACCTTTTTCATTTGGTTTGGTTCACAGTAAACCATTGGTATTGCTTTGTCATAATGCTTTTTAAATTGAACATTTTGTAATACCGCTTGAGCATGAAGTAATTCTATCGTTTCATTCATAATCTGTGTTAAGTCACTTTTCACCTTTTTCACAGCCTGTGGTTTAGCAAGCAATAAAAATTCATTTATAATCGATTCAATTCTTGTTAACTCTGATTTTATTACCGAAAAATACATTTCATTTTCTCTGGAAGCCACATCCGTTTCTAACAATTGAATAAACCCCTTTAAAGCTGTCATTGGATTGCGAATTTCATGAGCTATTCCTGCTGCCAATTCACCAACAACATTTAAAGTAGATGACTTTCTCAGCTGTTCTTCCAATACCGCATTTTCTGTAATGTCACGTAATGTGGTAATACTTAAGCCTGAATAGATATTAAATTTATTTCTATACTCAAGCTGTGTATATTCCCGTTTATTCGGAAATTTCACGGTATAGAGACCTCGATTTTGTCCATCTTCTTTTACATTTACTAACTTAGGTTTTATATCTTCTCCTATCGATTTTGCGGAAGGCAGAATCGATAATAAGTTTAAACCGATTAAGCATTCCTTGCTTTTGCTAAGCAAACGTTCTGCCGCTTTGTTCATATCAATTATTTTATAATGCTGATCCCAAATAATAATCCCATCAAAAACTTCTTCAAAAATATTTTCGAACATTGCCTTACTTTCTCTTAATTCCTCTTCCATTTTATAACGTTCTGTTACATTGCGGAAAATACTCATATTTAGCCCTTCCACAGAATGGAGCTTTGTTGTAAATTCTAGAATTTTTTTCTGCCCGTTTGGCATCAGGAACATCAATTCTTCTCTATTTTCCTTTTGATGATATAAATTCATCACTATTTCAGCATATCTCTTATCTTTTTTATAAATATAATCACTAATTTTCGATGTCAACAGTTGTTCTTTCGTACTTTCAAATATCTTAAGAGCAGAAGCATTAGCAGCAATAATTTGTCCCGTTTCCTTCCATAGTACAATCCCATCAAGTACTTCTGTAAAAAATTCATTATATAAGATTTGCTTCTCTTCTTTTTCTCTTTCTTTTTCTATTTCTTCTGTTATATTTTTAATGATTGTCACAAATCCCATCTCAAATGGCAGTCGACTAGTCATTGCTTCAAAATAATGCAATTTATTATGAACTGTTAACGGCAATACACTACGTGCTAGACCGGATATATTTTTTAAATTATTAATATGCTTTCTTATCATAGAACGCTCCTTTTGATGAAGGAAGTGCGTTATATTTCTACCGACAACTTGCTCTACTTTCAAGTTAAAAACATCACAAAGACATGTATTGATATCACGAATAACACCATTTTCATCAAAAATAATCATTCCTACATTTATTGTTTGGAAAGCAGTTAATCTCCTATCCCATAACCAATCCTTTTCCTCTATTTTTTTTCTCAGAAGTGTATTCTCTTTTTCCATTTCACTCAACTTCTTTTGTAACTGCCGATATTCTTCTGAATAGGATAAACGATCCATCTTAGTGTATACCTCCCTTGCAAACGTAGTGTTTACATTATTCTACATAATTCTTGAATTTCCTCTCCTTCTGAAAAAATAAAACAGAAATAACTAATTATTTTGCAAAATACGAGAAAAAAGTCCTTTATTTATGCAAAATGACCCATTCATTGCAACTTCCTATTTATCCCTTTAATCCCTATCATTTCATTAATTCCCCCCATAAAAAATTAAACAATTATTAAGGATAACCTGTTATTATGAATAAGGTTTTTCTTTTGCTTTTCGCCCGTTCATTTCATTTTTGTAATAAAAATAAGTTATTTAGATAACAGATTAACTACATGCGATTAAAACTAGTGAATTTGTGTTATATATAGTTAGTGAAATATTAGTTATTTCCATTCATGAAAGGATGAGTTTATGAAACAACGGGATTACTACTTTGATAATGCAAAATTTATTTTGATCTTTTTCGTTGTCTTCGGTCATTTTATCCAATCATTCATAAATGACAATCAAAATATTTATACATTATATAAAGTAATTTACACTTTTCATATGCCAGCATTTATTTTAATTTCTGGATTTTTTGCTAAAGGGATTGCGGAAAAGGGATATATAAAAAAATATGCAAAAAAGCTTATCATCCCTTACCTAATTTTTCAGCTAGTATACAGTATTTTTTATTATTTCCTTTATGGAAAATCCACTTTAGCGATTGAACCATTGACACCACATTGGTCTTTATGGTTTTTGATTAGTCTATTTTTTTGGAACATCTTTTTATTAGCCTTTGGGAAATTAAAGCCTATACAGGGGATTATCCTATCCTTAATATTAGGATTAGCAATAGGTATGATTGATTGGACATCAAGCTATTTAAGCCTAACACGAACTTTCGTTTTCTTTCCTTTATTCTTAATAGGCTTTTATATGAAGAAGGAACATTTCAATTTTGTAAAAACTAGAAAAGCAACGATAAGTGCTATTGCCATTTTCACTCTTGTTTTTATTGGCTTTCATTTCTTTCCATCTATTAATTATCAATGGCTATTTGGATCCAAATCCTATGAGGCTTTAGGAGAAGGCTACTTAGTAGGAATGGCAATTCGGTTATTTTTTTATGTATTAAGCTTTTTGATGATTTTTTGTTTTTTCGCTTGTGTACCGAAAAAGGAGTATTTCTTCACTAAATTCGGCAAATCGACGTTATATGTATATTTATTACATGGTTTCTTTATCCGTCTTTTTAGACAAAGTGATTTACCGGATATATTTGAATCTCCTAGATCCTATATGATGATTGTCATTGTATCTTTCTTAATCACGCTCCTGCTTTCAAGCAATATAATCATTTCTTTAACACAGCCGATTATTGAATTAAGAAGCTCAAAATTAAAACAGCTACTTTCAAGAGTACAACGCACACTTCAAACAGATAGATAATGAATCTTCCCATCAGCACTATTATTCACTGATGGGAAGATTTTTTTATTTACTTTTCATTTTACCCTTTGTTTTTCCCTTCGTTAAAGCTTCTGTATCATAGAATTTGCTTGCATTTACATCACCAAATTCTTGGCCAAATTCTACATTTGAATTCTCTGTCTGTTTTTGCTGCTTTGCTTTTTTTGGCATTTATTGTCCCTCTCTTCCATGCTTCGAATTTCTATTTGCACCCTTAATCGGGTTTTCTCCTCTACTAAATTCAGCAGAGAATTCTGTTTCCTGCGTATTTTTCTTAGGTGTTTTGCTATACTTTTCTACACTATTAAATTCAGCCTTTCGCTTAGCCACTTGGTCATCTCTCCTTTCATAACTACAATGTTATTATCTGCAAGCACAATAAAGATATGCTTCCCTTCATTTGTAAAAAGAATATAAATTTTTGCAACAAAAAATGGAGCCGTTTAAACAGCTCCAATACTTGTATGGTTCGATTTTCACCCAATAATAATACGTTCTTTAGGATAATGGAAATTATCTTTTTTCTCTTTCCCGCCGATAATGTAGATGAAAGATGTCAATCCTATTCTTCCAATAAACATTAGTAGCATGATGACACATTTTCCAAAGTTAGATAATTCTGGTGTTAGCCCTAATGAAAGCCCTGTCGTTCCAAAAGCAGAACAAACTTCAAATAGAATTGCAATAAGTGAGGCGTTTTCTGATATAGAAAGAGCAATAACTGCGACAAGACAAATTCCAGTCGCAAATATTGTTACAACTAATGATTTTATAATATCCTCTTCATGAATTTCCCTTTTAAATATTTTAATATGGCGGTTCCCATTTGCATAATGATAAATAAATAAAATATTTAGGGCAAAGGTAGTCGTTCGGATTCCTCCACCAACAGAACTCGGAGAAGCACCGATAAACATAAGAAAACAAAAAATAAGCAATGTCGTAATCGAAAATTCATTTAAATCCATCGTTGCCAATCCACCGCTTCGCGTAGATGTGGAATGAAAAAATGCATTAAAAAATATTTGATGCCAGTTCATTCCTGCATAATAATTCCCCCATTCTAAAACAATAATCATAATCGTTCCAAATAACAAAAGAAAACCAAAAGTAATGGTAGTTAACTTAGTAAATAATGAAAACTTTGGATTAAGATTGCCTGCTTTCGGGAAAAGATAATTTTTTCCTTCTATAAGCACAGGAAATCCAATCGCTCCTAATGTTATTAGAATAATATTGACAAGCTGCACAAAATAATCATCCTTAAATGGTGTAAGAGATTGACCTGTTAAATCTAATCCGCCATTTGTAGTTGCACTAACAGAGGCGAAGGTTCCATGTAAAATGGCTTCTTGCCAGGTAGGATAATAATTATGAAATTGCAATGTGAGAATAATAGCCCCTACCACTTCAATGATAACAATTAATTTAATGATTTCTCTAATTAGATTAACCAGTCCTGAAAGATTAGACTGATTGTGGTCAATCATTATTAATTGCCTCTCTCTCAAGCCTATCTTCCTACGAAAAATCATCCAGAAAAATGTACCTATTGCCATGACTCCAATTCCACCAAATTGTAGAACAAGCATTAATATTATTATTCCAAATGTACTATACGTCTCAGCAATATTGATTACTGTTAATCCCGTAACACTTACTGCTGTAACAGCAGTAAACAATGTATCCATAAATGAAACCGTTACTCCTTCTTTATGTACTCCTGGTAAACTCAATAAAAGAACCGATATACTAACCGCTATAATATAATAGCTGGTTATCATTTGTGCAGGAGTTAGATTTTGAAGGACTAACTTTAACTTCTTGCCCATTAAAAAACAATTCCTTTCTTCCACGCTACCTAAATTATCTGATGCCTTTTTAATATCATAGATAATTAACAGTATAAGTTATCTATCCCTACACGTACAACCATATATTATGAATGTTTGTGTATCCTTCACAAAAAATGGCTGAAAAACCACCTTCCGTCCAATAAAATTTGATGACTCCTTCCGTTAGCTTGTTGAAATATCGCAATACATCCTATATTCTCCCCTATACACAAACTTTACCACTAATGAACATGAAATAAATCCATATATTATAAGTACAGAATCATTTATCATTTCTATAAAAATTCTGCAATGAATTTGATAAATAATCACTGTACTACTTTTAAGGAGGAAAATGAAATGGCTTCTAGAAATAAATTATTAGTTCCAGGAATTGAACAATATTTAGATAGTGTTAAATACGAAATTGCTCAAGAATTTGGAGTAAACTTAGGTTCTGATACTGTTTCTCGTTCTAACGGTTCTGTTGGAGGAGAAATAACAAAAAGACTTGTTCAACAAGCACAGGCTGAGCTATCTGGTAAAACGCAGTAAGCTAGTATAGAATACAACCTAAAAAAGCCATTCAATTGAATGGCTTTTTCCCTTTTCTTATTATGCATTGCTTTCCTTTGTTTTAACAGCTTCTTTATTAGAAAAGAAATATCCGCCAATAGCGATTGCTACTAATACACCCCAGAAAATTCCTTTCCAAACCTTTGATTCAGGAAAATGCTCATCTAAGAACCCGATAGATGGATGTGCTAACGTAAACACTGCTAATTTTACACCGACCCAGCCTACAATTAAAAATGCTGCTGTTTCAAGAGACGGACGGGAATGAAGCAACTTAACAAACCAGTTAGCTGCAAAACGCATGATGATCAAACCAATTAAACCACCAAGGAACATAACTAAGAATTGACCTCCATCAATTCCACCAAGCGTAAACCAATTTGTCGCAGGTAAGGTAATCGCAAGTGCAACTGCAGCTAACATTGAATCAATCGCAAATGCAATATCTGCTAATTCTACTTTTAAAACAGTCATCCAGAAAGAAGATTGTTTTTTCGGCTTCTTTTCCTTATCCTCTTCATTCTTCTTTGCATATTTCCCATAAATATTATGCACCGCTATAAAGAGAAGATAAAGGGCACCTATCGCTTGAACTTGCCATACGTCTACCAAAAAAGAGATCATGAATAAGGTAGCAAAACGGAAGACAAACGCACCCAAAAGCCCGTAGAAGAGCGCCTTCTTTTGTTGTTCTAGCGGCAAATGTTTCACCATAACCGCCATAACAACTGCATTATCTGCTGCCAGTAACCCTTCTAAAACAACGAGAATCAGTAAAACCCATCCATACTCTAATAACATGCTTGCATCCAATAATATTTCCCCCTTTTAGGTTTTTATTTGTATACTCCTATTAGCAGGTTTCGCTACGCCTCTCGTTATTATGTACAAAAGTACGCAAAAAAGACCTTTGCCAAATAGGCAAAGGTCTTGCTAAGCACTAATATGCCAACAAAGCCGATGGCATATGCCATGAACTGACGACTTTGTTTTAGGTATCAACCTAAAAGCTACTCCCCTTTGAGTAGTATACAAATATTAATATGTATTAATTATATACAATATTGAACTATTTGCCAATAGTTTTTTCGGCTTTTTTTATTTTGCTGATAATTTACTCCGACCATAGCTTAGCAGCGTTCCCCCTAGTCTCTAGTCTTACAGCGGATTTTCACAACTGTCTCTTTTTTCTAAAAAAGATTAAACAATACTTTACCGCATGACCACAAATGATACCAGGTATCAAAAAAACCATCGGTAAAAAAACAGGACCTAACAACACACCAAATAACTTCAATTTTGTTGAGTAAAAAACTCCAACTGTAACAAAATATGCGCAAAAAACAAATGGCAAGAATGCATATTCATTGTCTGCTTCCATTACTTCTTTATATGCATCCCACATCGCAAACATATATAAACACGGATAAAACAATATCCATTGAAAGTCCATAATGTCAATCGCTTCTTGGATATTGCCGCAAAAACTGAGCATGATTGCTAGATTGAAATTACTTTTCGCATTTATTATAAACTCTAAAATAACAAACAATGTTCCTTTCCAATATTTTTTCAATAATAACTGACTAAAACCAGGAAGTGCAATACTCCACATGATTGCTTCAAGTCTACTTAGGCCCTTCATTGGTATCACCATCTATTTTTCTATACCTACTATTACATTTTTAGCGAAATAGTGATATTTTATACAAAATGAATTTCTGCAATTTTTAGCACTTTAAAAATAGAAGATAACTGCCTAAAAAAGTAACACGATTTTGCTATAATTTACTGCATGATAAGGTTCCCTTTTATCCACCATTAAGCAATCTTTTCCGAAAGGCTGAGACATAGTATTCCAGCAAAAGTTAAAGCCAAACAATTACACGAAATCGTATAATCGTTTGGCTTTTTAATTAGCTTGTAAAAAGCTGTTTCAGTTGTTTGTACCTGCAGCGCAGAATACACTTCGCTTTCCGTGGGGCTCGCGCTGAGCCTCCTCAGCTTCGCCTCCGGGGTCTCAGACTGTCTCGCTAATCCCCGTGGCGTCTACGTGTATTCCGGCTGCTCCATTATTTCAACTAATTCTTTTCTCCTATTGAAAAAACAACAATCTCTTAGAAAACAGCCATTTAAAAACATAAATAACCAGTATATGAAAGTAGTCTTTATTTAGGATCTAACTTAGAGATTGTTCGTCTTTACAGATTAACTATTTAGTTTCGTCCCCGCCTCATAATATCTGAGATAAGAATGCTTTTGTCCGTTCATGTTTAGGGTTATCAAATATTTCTTCCGGTTTCCCCATTTCTACAATTTCTCCCTTATCAAATAAGATAATGCGATCCGCTACTTGTCTCGCAAATCCCATTTCATGTGTCACAACTAGCATAGTCATACCAGATTCTGCTAAAGTTTTCATAACGTCTAATACTTCTTTTACCATTTCTGGATCTAGCGCAGAAGTTGGTTCATCAAATAACATAATCTTCGGCTGCATCGCTAATGCTCTTGCTATCGCAACACGCTGTTGCTGCCCACCTGACAATTGTCCAGGATATTTATTTGCTTGCTCAGGTATGCCTACTCTTACTAGCAAATCCTTTGCTATTTGTTCTGCTTTTGCCTTTTTCCACTTTCTCACCCATATAGGAGCTAAGGAAATATTCTTCAAAATCGTCATATGTGGAAATAAATTAAAGGATTGAAAAACCATTCCCGTTTCTTTACGAATTTCTTCAATATTTTTAAGATCATCTGTTAGTGCAATATTATCAACTATTATTTCACCCTTTTGAAATTCTTCTAACGCATTAATTGTTCGAATAAACGTTGATTTACCAGAGCCTGATGGTCCTAATATAACGATTACCTCACCTTGCTTCACCGTAAGATCTACATCCTTTAGTACATGATGATCTCCATACCATTTATTTAATTTTGTTACTTTAATTATATCTTCTCTCTCATCCAGGGGAGTTGTTAATTTATTTATGCCAAATACACTTTCCATATAATCGAATCTCCTTTCTATCTTGTTCCTACACCAAGTGATTTTTCAATATGTTTACTAACATGTGACATTAAAAAGCAGAAGATAAAGTATATAAACGCAATGACAATGTATAATTCCATATATTTTCCTAGATATTCAGGATTGGCTGCGATTTTTTTCCCCATACCGAGAAAATCAGCTAATCCGATAACAGCAACTAAAGATGTATCTTTGAAAACTGAAATAAATTGTCCCACCATTGCAGGTATAACCGCTTTTAAAGCCTGTGGTAAAACAACAAAAACCATTACCTTAAAGTTATTTAATCCCAGTGCTTGCGCCGCTTCAAATTGCCCTCTAGGTATTGATTGCAAACCACCACGAATATTTTCTGCTAAATAAGCTGCACTAAATAAAGTAAATGCGATCATCGCACGAACCACATTGTCTAATTGAATGCCACCTAGGAACATCGGTAACAATAGTTGTGCTATGAATAAAACCATTATCAGCGGCATCCCGCGAATCAATTCTATATAAAGAATGGAGCAATATTTTATTATAGGCAGTTTACTTCTTCTTCCTACAGCTAGTAGTAATCCTAGTGGGAAAGAACATATAATTGCTACTGAAGCAATTACTAGAGTCAGTAAAAAGCCGCCCCATACATTTGTTTTTACCGGCTCCAATACCCCAAATCCATTAATAATAGAAAGAGAGATTGGAATATATATTATCCATAAAACGAGCATTGGAATTTTTAATTTTGGCATATATTTTCCTACAAAGTAAAAAACGATAATCGCAACAATGCTTGAAAATAAATATATTTTTGATTCCATTTCCGTATATGGTAGAACTCCAAATACAAATAAAATCGCGCTTAAACTAATTGCAACATGTCCGATAATCCCTCTCCAAGCACCCCAAGTAATACCTAGTAATACGGATAGTAACAAGAGAGCTATCCACAATCTCCATATTTCCTCCATTGGAAACTGTCCAACAAAAAGCAGCCTTAAATTATCTGTGACTACTCCCCATTCACTAGTTAATAAAAATTTTGCAACTTTCGAAATCAAAAAAATCGTAAACATCAATGTAACAATAGTCAATATTGCATTTTTCCAATCTTTAAATAAATTATTTTTTAGCCATAGCTGCAATTTCTTTTGACTGTTTAATTTTGACGTTTCCATAACTGGTTCTGTGTTATTTAATTGTATATTGTCCATTTGCCTCCCTACCTTTCTACCAGCTGGAATTTTTTGTTGAAAAGATTCATTAACAGGGATGTAGTTAAGCTAAACAATAAATAGACAGAAATAACAATTAATAGTGTTTCTAACGTATGTCCTGTTTGATTAATGATTGTATTTCCGATTCCAACAATATCTTGATATGCTACTGCCATTGCTAAGCTTGAGTTTTTAATTAAATTTAAGTATTGGCTTGTTAATGGCGGGATAATAATTCTGATTGCCTGTGGAAAAATGATTAAGCGAAGAGCTGTACGACTTTTAAAGCCAAGTGCTTTTGCAGCTTCTGTCTGCCCTTTCGGAACTCCCATAATTCCCGCACGAACTATTTCTGAAATATAAGTAGATGTATAGATTGTTAATGCAACTAACACAGACATAAAACCAATAGATAAAGACGTTCCACCTTCAAATGCATTACCGTTAAAAACTGGAACAGTTATTCCAAGAGGTCCATTTCCGAGAATAATAAATGTAATAATCGCACCAATCGCTATTAATCCAATGCTACTAATTAACGGGTATGTAGTCTTACCAGATTCTAAAGAAACTTTTGTTAATTTTCTAAACAAGAACACACTAGCTATAATTAAAAGTACGAGTATCATTATCCAAATAAGCGTATTATCTTGTAACGTAAACCAAGGTACAGACGCACCTCTGTTAGAAAAATAAAAGGAACCGATAGAAAGAGCATCTTGAATTTTCGGCATCGGTAAAAATACAGCAAAGTTCCATATAAAGATTTGTACTAAAAGTGGTGTATTTCTAAATACCTCAACATAGACAGTTGCAACCTTACTTACTAACCAGTTATTAGATAACCGTGCAATCCCTACTATTAAACCAATAATACTTGCAAATACAATTCCAAAGACAGAAACTTTAAACGTATTTAATAACCCAACCAATAATGCTCGTATATATGGATCATCAGGTGTATAGCTAATAACGGATTCAGTAATTGGAAAGGAAGCCTTTAGATTTAGAAAGTCTAGTCCAAGTGTTAATCCAATTTGTTCTAAACCTGACATAACATTTCTTACCATAAAAGCAATCACTATACCTACTATAATGACAAAGAGGATTTGGGTAATAATCGGTATTATTTTTCTATTTCTCCAAAGGGGAGTCGATGTTGTCTTTTTTATTTCCACTCTTTCTCACCTCTCACTTAAAAGAATAGGGGGTACTCAAAAGGGTATGACACTTTGTTTTTTGAGAACCCCCTTATTTTTAACTTTTCAATTCACTCGGCTGTTTGCTGTTTTTAACGGAATGGAATCGAGTATAATAATCCTCCATCACTATATAATGCATTTTGCGCACGTTCTAATTTGAATACTGTATCAGGACCTAAGTTACGATCATAAATTTCACCATAGTTACCAACTTGCTTAATTACTTGGTATGCGAAATCATTAGATAGCCCTAATTGTTCACCTAGATTTCCTTCCGCCCCTAAGAGACGTTTAATTTCTGGATTTTCGCTAGTTAAGAAATCATCAACATTTTGAGAAGTAATTCCAAATTCTTCTGCTTGAATAAGTGCAAATACAATCCAAGTGACTGCATCTGCCCATTTTTCATCTCCATCCTTAACGGCTGGAGCTAAAGGTTCTTTTGACAATGTTTCATCTAAGATGATATGTGCATCTGGATCTTGTAAGGTAGATTGACGAGAAACTAGGCCGGATTTATCTGTTGTCCATGCATCAATAGAACCTTGCTCATATGCAGCTATTACAGCATCTGCATTATCAAATGTTTGTGCTGTATAATTAACTCCTGCAGCTTTCATTTGATCTGCTAAGTTCAGCTCAGTCGTTGTTCCTGTCTCTACACCGATTGTTTTTCCTTCTAAATCTTTTAATGTTTTGATATTACTATCTTTTGGCACCATAATTCCTTGTCCATCATAGAAAGTTACTGGAGCAAAGCTTAAGCCTACCTCTGCATCACGGTTTGTTGTCCAAGTCGTGTTACGAACTAAGACATCTACTTCACCAGATTGAACAGCTGTAAAACGGTCAGTAGCGGATAATGGTCTAAATTCAATTTTAGACGCATCTCCAAGAACTCCTGCTGCAATCGCTTTAGCAATATCAACATCAAAACCAGTATTTTTACCATCTGATCCTATGTATCCAAATCCAGGAAGTGCATCATTGACACCAGCTTTTAATGTTCCTCTATCTTTAATTGTGTCCAGTAGACTTTTAGAAGAACTTGATTTTGCTCCACCACTTTCGTCTTCTGATCCCGTCTTACTTGAACAGCCAGCTAAAGCAAGTACAAGCACTAATAAAATGCTAATAGTAAGCGACAAACTTTTCTTCATGCAACATATCCCCCTATTTTTTGTTTTTATGATACTATCAGACTACTATTGAACGAATATTCAATCTATTTATCTTATAAGAATACTCTGTTCTTATTAAACTAACTGAAAGATAGTATCATCATTGTTAAATCGTCAACAAGTTAAATATACTAACATTTGTTTGTTAACTTTTATAACAACTTGTTTTTATTATACCTATTTTTCTTCTAAATACAAATAGTTTTTTGAAAACTTTTAATTTTTTATCAGTTTAAACGCTTTCGTATTTATTTAGAAACACAAAAAGCTTACATGCCAGTAATTCGTCTATCGAAAGACTTTCTTTCACACTGAAAGCACTAGCCTTTCCTTCACTTTTTTCAAAATAAAAGAGTAATAATAACAACGAAAAATTATTTCACCATAATATATATCCTTCTTTTTTTATAAACATATGTTTTCCCATCCTCTTTTCCCTCTTCACTTGTTCAAAAACCTGACACACTCTTTACAAAAAAACAGCATTTTTCCCCTAAAAACAAAAAAACTATCATTCTACTTATTACCGATAGTAGCCATTATTTAAAAGAGATGTAAGTTTTGTTATCATCTTCAAATGCTTGCACCTAATTTAATAAAAACAACCATGAACTTTCGCTCTCAACCCAGGAATGAAAATAGTTTTCCT
>NZ_DALZDK010000028.1:0-28944 GCF_031978665.1 Niallia sp.
TAGCTTTAACAAAAATGATCTAGTTTAAACCATTATTTATTTTCACAGAAAAAAGAAGTCTGTTTTCATAAAAAATAGGCTTCTTTTTGTGAAATCACTGAAAAAGTCTTTTTCTCGAATAAAATATGGAAGAAAATAGAGCAAATTTCCTTTTCATTTTTGCCATAAATACTATACTATTAAAATAGAAACTAAGTTAAGGAAGGTAATTTAAATGGAATCGAAATTCAAGTTCGGAATTCGCTCCAAAATTATCCTTGGTTATATTGTTATCATACTTTGTTTACTTGTGTCGGTAATTTTACTCAATAATCAAATTCGATCCTTGCAACAGGAACGTAATTCGATTATTAATTATGATTCTCGCATACATGAATTAACTTCTTCCATTGAAAAAAGTGTATTAGATATGGAAACAGGGCAGCGTGGATTTATAATCACAGGTAATCAAAGCTACTTAATTCCGTATAACGATGGGAAGGAAAATTGGGAAGCACAATTTGATGAGCTTTATCATTTAATGAGCGATAAACCTGCACAGCAGGAAAATTTATTAGAAATAAAAGATAATATTGAGAATTGGATTAGTACAGCAGGAGAGCCAACAATCCAATTCAAAGAGCAAAATAATACAGAAGCGCTTAATGCATTTTTTGAGACAGATACTGGACGGGATTATATAAACGAGATTACAGAGAAGTTTAACTCGCTCAGAGATACAGAAAAGACAGCATCATCTAATAGGGCAGCACAATTGGATAAACAAAATAATACAGTAACCGTTGCGTTATTTGGTGTATTAGTTTTGATTTCCCTTGTCGCTATTATTATTGCTAGTCAAATTTCTAAATCGATTGTTAGAACAATAAAAGAAGTAACCGGCACTATTAGTACAATTGCTGCCTCTAAAGGAAACGTTAAAACACGCATTCATGTGCGGACCAATGATGAAATAAAAGAGCTTGCTGAAGCGACAAATTACCTTCTGGACAATGTAGAGCAGAGAGAATGGTTGCAATCTAATGTTGCGGATATTGTCATGAAATTTCAAGGCATTGCTTCTATTGAATCATTGTCTAGCGTATTTATTACCGAACTTGCTAAAAAAACAGATGCGAGCTTTGGTGCATTTTATGTAAAAGATGCCCAACAAAAAAGGGAAATTTATGTGAAAGCAGCAACATATGCAGAAACAGGTGATACGGTTGGCAGAGAAACCTTCCAATTAGGAGAAGGATTAATTGGTCAAAGTGCTAAAGAACAGCGCATGATTCACTATAAGGAAATACCTAGTGATTATCGTTTAATAGCAACTGGTTTGGGTGATGTTTCGCCACGAAGTATTATTATTGTACCGGTTTTATTTGAAGGAGACGTTATTGCTGTCTTGGAGCTTGCGGCGATGTCAGAATTTACGAAGCTTCAACAAGATCTTATTGCTGGTATAGTAGAATCGTTCGGAATAACGATTAATAGTATTATGGGTAGAATGGAAGTTGTTCGATTGCTAAATGAGTCTCGAGCAATGACAGAAGAGCTACAGGTTCAATCGGAAGAACTACAAACACAGTCAGAGGAATTACAGTCACAGTCTGAAGAGCTACAAATGCAAAAAGAAGAACTGATGGCCACCAATGAACAACTAGAAGACCGAACAAGAGATGCAGAAGCGAAGTCAAGAGATTTAGAAAGAGCAAAAGAAGAATTAGAAGAAAAAACAGAATTGGTCATTCAAAATTCTAATTATAAATCAGAGTTCTTAGCAAATATGTCCCATGAATTAAGAACACCATTAAATAGTATTCTAATTCTTTCGGAAATGCTTGCAGAAAATGATTCGAATCGTTTATCTGCAGAAGAAATGGAGTTTGCAAATGTTATTCATTCTTCTGGCAAAGATCTTCTTTCGCTTATAAATGATATTCTTGATCTTTCAAAAGTAGAGGCAGGAAAGCTCGACGTTCATTTTAGTGAGGTAAGTATTAATGATATTACAGCGCAATTAGAAAGAGGTTTTTCGCCTGTTGCGAAGCAGAAGGATGTAGAATTTATCATAAACAAACAGGAAATACTCAAAGATATCTTATATACAGATGAAAAGAGATTCCAACAAATTATTAAAAATTTATTATCCAATGCGTTTAAGTTTACGGAAAGTGGTTCTGTCACATTAAATATTAAGAAGAAAAACCAGATGAGCCGCAGCATGAGAGAGTTAAGCAGCGAGTGGCTGGAAATTTCGGTAGCAGATACAGGGATTGGAATTCCGAGGGATAAACATAAATTAATCTTTGAAACATTCCAGCAGGCAGATGGAGCAACTGTACGCAAATATGGTGGTACTGGCTTAGGGCTATCTATTTGTAGAGAATTTGCTAGATTACTAGGTGGATGGATTTCCTTGAAAAGCTCGGAAGGAAAGGGAAGTACATTTACCCTTACTATTCCAAGTCTTCCGGATGGAATAGCTGATGCAAAACTCAATATTAGTGAAATGAATGTTGCTGCTACAATGGAAGTGAAAAAGCAAGAGGCTCGACTAGAAATAGATAAAGAAGAGCAAAGACAAGAGGAAGAAAGAAAAGCAGAAATCATGGTATCTAACGATGAGAATGATGATGTATTTAAAGGGAAAAAAGTATTGATTGTTGATGATGATAATCGAAATATATTTGCCCTGAAAACGACCCTTGAAAAAATAGGGATGGATGTCCTTGTTGCATATAATGGAAAGGAATCCTTGAGCATTCTCGAAAGAACAACTGATTTAGATGTCATTCTAATGGATATTATGATGCCAAATATGAATGGTTATGAAACAATGACTATTATTCGTCAAACGATGAATTTGACCGAAATACCGATTATTGCATTAACAGCTAAAGCAATGAAAAATGATCGTGAAAAATGCTTAGAAGCAGGTGCATCGGATTATATTAGTAAACCCCTAGACTTGGATCAATTATACTCCGTCCTAAGGGTATGGCTAGTTAAGTAAGGAGGGAACGGTTATGAATAATCCATTCCTGAATAACGATCAAGAAGTAGAGAGTCAAGATCATGCAGACATCGAAGTGGATCTGCTGCTTGAGGGGATTTTTCGATTGTCAGGTTTTGATTTTCGTCAATATAACCGGTCTTCTATTACACGCAGAATCTACTACAGAATGAAAATGGATAATATTCCAACGATTACACGATTACTTGAGCGAGTGATACATGAAGAGGCTTTTCTAGAACAGCTTTTAAATGATTTCTCTATCAATGTAACGGAAATGTTTAGGAATCCAAGTTTTTTCCGTGCCTTTAGAGAGCAAGTAATCCCACATTTACGAAGATATGATGAGATTCGGATATGGCATGCGGGATGTGCTACTGGAGAAGAAGTATTTTCTATGGCTATTTTATTGGAAGAAGAAGGTCTAAAGGACAAGGCAGTTATATATGCAACCGATATGAATGAAAATGTGCTTCAAAAGGCAAGTAAAGGTGTATTTCCTTTACATAAAATGCAAGCATATACGAAGAACTATATGCTCGCCGGAGGAACGAATGCTTTCTCGGAATATTATAAAACAGACCATCAATATGCTTATTTTCATTCTAATTTGTTGAAAAACATTATTTTTGCCCAGCATAATTTAGTAACCGATCAATCCTTTAATGAATTTCATGTCATTATTTGTAGAAATGTACTGATTTATTTTAATCCTATTCTCCAGAATCAGGTGCATCACCTATTTTATGAAAGTTTAAGTAAAGAAGGTTTTCTAGGTTTAGGAGATAAAGAGACATTAAGTTTTGTGGAAGTCATGCCAAGGTTTAAAGAGCTTGCTGGCGGTGAAAGACTTTATCAAAAAATCTATTAAGATAGATGCTAAAACCTTGGACATATAAAAACGATAAAAAAGGATTTCTCACCGGAGAAATCCTTTTTTATGTGTGCCAGGCATGGCAACTATCTAGGTGGTGAAAGTCCACTGTGGAGGTACACATCGACCAACCACTAAGGAAGCGCAAGGTACTTTCCGTGAGGCAAGGGCTGGAGGAAGCGTGGAATAAAATCTTGGCTCGACGAACAGAAATCTGATACTAAGGCTCTATAAAGGGATAAGGCTCCATAACAAGTCAAAGTCCAAAAGGTGTGCGTAACTTTGTAGAGTAAATCAGACGAGTAAAAGAGGAAAGATAGTTGTCTTACCCTGGGAGGTCTTGTGGATGTACAGAAGTACAGTCGAAAAAGGTTAACCGCAAGAAGTCAGCAAAAGCCATAGTAGTGAAACTAATTCATGAAGGGCTGAACAATTTATAGTGTTTCAACACCACGAATGCGTAAGTGACGTACTCCGAATGTGTTAATGGTGAAAGTATGAGCGTATCTCAAAGGATAACCAAAAATGGAGCTATCATTTACTACGTGAGAGGGAAGGAGAAACGAGTGTGAAACTTTTAGAACAGATTCTAAGTAACCAAAATATGAACGAAGCCTATTTGAGAGTCTATAAAAATAAAGGTGCAAGTGGGGTCGATGGAGTAACAGTCGACGAACTAAAGCAATATCTGAAAGAGAACAAAGATGAGCTACGTCAGCGCATCAGAACAAGAAAATACCAACCGCAAGCTGCCTTAAGAGTGGAAATCCCAAAAGAAAATGGAAAGATGCGCAAATTGGGAATACCAACAGTAGTGGATAGAGTAGTTCAACAAGCCATCCATCAAGTTCTCAGTCCGATATTTGAGAAGAAATTCAGTGAATTTAGTTACGGTTTTAGACCAAAGAGAAGTTGTGAGATGGCTATAATAAAAAGCTTGGAATTTCTGAATGACGGACACGATTGGGTAATAGACATTGACCTTGAAAGATTCTTTGATACTGTTCATCACGATAAACTCATGCGCATTATTGCCAACAGAATAGATGATGGTGATGTCATCTCGTTAATCAGAAAATACTTAGTCAGTGGAGTCATGGTAAAAGGAAAATATGAAGAAACTCCCGTTGGGACTCCGCAAGGAGGTCCTCTTAGTCCATTACTGAGCAATATTATGTTAAATGAACTTGATAGGGCATTAGAGAAAAGAGGATTACGGTTCGTGAGATACGCCGATGACTCCCTCATTTTTGTGAAGAGCGAAAAAGCAGCGAATAGAGTAATGAAATCAGTCGTGAGCTATATAGAAGATAAACTAGGATTAATAGTTAACGCAGAGAAGAGTAAAATCTCACGTCCAAAAGAATTAAAATTTTTAGGGTTCGCTTACTATTACGATGTTAATAACCAAAGATATCAAGTAAAACCGCATCTAAGTTCAATTCAAAAATTCCAACGGAAGCTTCGGCAACTAACAAAGCGGAACTGGAGTGTTCCGTTAGACTATCGCATATTGAAATTGAAGCAAGTCATATTCGGATGGATTAATTACTTCAGAATCACAAACATGAAAGCAGCGACAAAGCGGATTGATATGAAGCTGCGCTCCAGAATTAGAGTAATCATCTGGAAGCAATGGAAAGTACCGAAGAAACAAATCAAATCGCTTACTCAATTAGGGATTCCGGAAGAAGAAGCGAAAGGTTTAACCTACTGTCGAAAAGGTTACCGTTTTATAGGATTATCGAAAGTCGTCCATAGAGCAATATCAAATAAAAGACTAAAGCAGAGGGGGTTACCCTCTGCTTTAGAACATTATCTAAAAGTACACACTGTAATATAAATTGAAACGCCGTATACGCGATCCGTACGTACGGTGTTGTGAGAGGGGCGAAAGTAAATTAATTTATTTTCCCTCTACTCGATTATGTATTACATTCAAAGTATGTACCAAAAGTCTTAATCACTTGCTTCCTTTTGCTTGAATCATTAATACGCACATGTCATCTGGTTGGTCTGACTGTTGCTCTTTCGTAAGAAGATGATCCATTACAGAACTGGTATGTTCCCATCGTTTAGAGGAAATCGCTTGGATTTGCTTTTCTGCTTCAAATTCACATGGTCCCATTGCTTCTAATACACCATCTGTATAGAGAATAATTTGTGCATCTTTCTCAAAGGAAACTTCTTTTGTGTTAATTTCCATTTCGTCAAAAAATCCTACCGCACAAGTACTTTGTTCTAATGCGACTACTTCATTTTCATCTATTAGCATATATCCATAAGGGTGCCCTGCATTGACGTATTCTACAGTTTTCTTTTTTGTATCGATTACTAAATAGATGGCTGTAAAATAAAAAGGGAGTCCTTCTTTTTCATTTTTTAATAAAGTCATATAGCGGTTTAATTCTTTGATAACAAGGTCTGGCTTTACTAACTGTTTAACCGACTCTCTTAGGACAGAGGAGATAAACATACACACTAAAGAGGCGGAGATTCCATGTCCCATCATATCTAAAAGAATGATTGCATATTTGTGATCGTTGATTTTATGCCAGTAGTACATATCCCCAGCAAGATTAAAGGAAGGTAAATAAGAAACCTCAATATGCATATGATCATCCTTTAAGGGTGCACTTAAAAGACTTCTTTGTACATGTGTTGCTAAGTCTAATTCATACTGAATTTTTTTCTCGTGTTGGGTATGCCAATCCAACTCAGCCTTTAATCGCAGCGCAACGCGAATTCTTGCGAGGAGTTCGATTTTATTAAGAGGTTTTGTAATATAGTCTACGCCACCAATATCCAAGGCTTCCGCGAGCTTATTTTTATCTTCTAATGCTGTTACAAAGATAATTTGAATATCTTTGAGGTGTTCCACTTTTTTAATGCGTTTACAAGCTTCAATGCCATCAATTTCTGGCATCATAATATCAAGCAATATTAAGTCCACACTATTCCCTGTGGAAAGAGGAGCATCAAGTTGTAAATAATGAAATAATTCATGGGCTGAAGTTAGAGATACACAGTCATCGTACCCAGCATTTTTTAGTATTTTTTCCATTACAAATAGATTGACGGTATTGTCATCTACTAAAAGAATAGTCATATTTCTTATAACTCCTTGTCTATTATGATGTTAAGAAATAAATTTGTGTAACTTATTTTACTTATATCCATCAACTATATATAACTATAATTATACAGATATTTATTGGATAATAATAATTATAAGTATTATAGAATGGAAAAAGAAAAAAACATCACAACATAAGAATTTTCTTAGATGGGATGTTTTTTCGTTTTTAAAATCCACGGAGGCTTATCTTAGCCCCATGGAATGGAAGTGTATGATATTAGATTATTATTATGCGGTAAAATTGCCATCATAGCTCAGCATAATGGCTGATTTAACGCCATCAAGTTTAGAAATGGTATTGATGAAAGTTGCATTATTCTCTTTTACACGAATTTCGTATGTTACTTCAAAGTCATTTCCAGGCATAATGGATTTTGATTTAACAGAGAATTTTTTTGTATGATTTGAAAGTGTTTTTGTTAACGAATCCTCTAATGCTTCATTTGTATATTTAATGACTAATAAATAGGGATTTTCAATCTTAATTTTGTTTGTAAACAGAATAAGGACAAGTCCAATTAAGAGAGCACCTAATATAACGAGGACAATAAAGCCTGCTCCACAAAGTATTCCTGAAACGATTGCCCAAAATAAATAAACTAAGTCCATCGGATCCTTAATAGGGGTTCTAAAGCGAACAATCGATAAGGCGCCGACCATACCAAGGGATAGTAAGACATTGGATGATATGCCAATAATGATTAAGGCAGTTGCCATTGAGATAATAATCAGGGAAATATTAAAGGTGTGGGAATAGATAACACCCGAAAACGTTTTTTTGTAAACATAATAGATAAATAAACCGACGCCAAAAGCTACTAACAGTCCTATTAATGAATCAATTATTGAAAAGTTACTCGTTTTTTCTAAAATACTAGATTTGAAAATATCCTCGAAGCTAATACTACTCATATTTGTTCCTCCTTGAATTTGTGTTATTATCCATACATTCGGCTAATTTGATATTTAGAATAGGTTCCTTTTCTTCTATCACTTATTTGAAGAAGATTTTTAATTGTTTCAGGCAAAAACTCATCGTATTTAATCTCTAAAATGGTGATATCCGGATTGGTTTCAATCATAGGTAAATCCTTGTTCAGTACATCATTATTTCGGAAGCTTGTTTTAATAGAACTATCAAAGGTTACCCGGACATTTCCATAACGGTAGATAAAGACTTCGCGTTCATAATCTACAACCGTATGAGGCTTTAGCTGATATAGACTCATATGAATAAATAATTCCTTGATTAAATCGCGAGAGTCCTTTTCCATCCAGTTAATATCACCAACTCGGATTTTTTCATATTCCTCTGCAGTAATTCTGCATTTATCTTTATACGTTAAATTATTGCGTTTACTCTTTTTTTCTAAATTTAAAAGGCTTGTATTATAGTCATATAATCGTACCCTAAATTTATCTCTATTAAGAAGCCCTTCCTTTTTTTGTGTTAGAGCTTTGTTATCGACATTATCGAAGTAAACACTTCTAATTAGATACTTTCCTTCATTAGTAGCGTGTGGATCTATTTCCATCACATGCTTTAACTTATTTCTTAATAGATAACAATCTATGTGATTTAATTCGTGTTTTAATTCTGTCCGTCCTTTTAAGCCATTTAGTTTTTTTGCTTCCATTCCTATTCTCCTTTCTTTCAACTGCCTTGGACACATTATCATGTAAAAAACTTAATCTATCCTTAAGATTTTTAAGTAAGTATTAATTTTTTCTATTTTTTCTGTAAAGGTGAATGTGTGCAAGGGAAACATAATGACATTTTTCTCGCCTATTATATAGGGCGTGGGGAAATGTGTAATAAATTTCTAAAGGAATTGTTAAGGTTTTATTTACATAATAAAAGAATGCAGAAAGAAAGGAGAATGCGGTAATGAAAAATAAGAAATTACAAAATTTTGTTTTACCAATGGCTTGTACCTTATTTTTATTTGCGTGTAGTAAGGACGGTGGAAACAACTCTCAAAATAGTAATACTAGTTCCTTTAGTGATATCAATGTAAGTGAATATATTAGTGAAAATATTAACTATGACGAAGAGGATTTTGTAACAAATTGGGAGGAAGAGGATCCTATCTATATTACGTTAGCTGGGAACGAGATTTCTTATGATGAATCGGCAGCAGTAATGACATCTGGCTCAACAGTTACTATAAGATCTGGAGGAGTATATGTTTTAAAAGGAAACCTGGATGATGGACAGATTGTAGTGGATGCACCAGATACAGGCAAGGTTCAATTGGTTTTAAATGGTGTAGATATTAATAATAGTAAATCTTCGGCCATTTTTATAAAAGAAGCAGAAGATACTGTCATTACGGTTGCAGAGGGAACGGAAAATCATGTATCTGACGGAAAGACCTATACAGAGGATGACGGATCTGGTGAGCCAAATGCGGCAATCTTTAGCAAGGATGACTTAACCATAAATGGGACAGGAATATTAGAAGTCGATGGGAATTATGATAACGGCATTGGTAGTAAAGATGATTTGCGAATTATGGGAGGAACGATAAAAGTAACAGCTGTCGATGATGCTATTTTAGGCAGAGATTTAGTTGCCATTAAAAATGGAACTTTTGATATTAATGCCGGTGGAGATGGCATTAAATCAACGAATACGAATGAAGAAAAAGGAATGATAGCGATTGAAAATGGCACATTTTCCATCACTTCTGGTACGGATGGCATACAAGCTGAATCTTCTCTTTATATTGCAGAAGGCACTTTTCACTTAACTTCGGGTGGAGGCAGCCCTGAAACAATTGAAGTGAACCAGGAGATGATGGGCGGACAGCCGTGGGGAGATAGTGAGGCAGAAGAGACGGAAGCAGCAGATACAGCTAGCACAAAAGGGCTAAAGGCAAATGTAGATATTGCTATTGGTGGAGGAAAGTTCGAACTAGATACTTTAGATGATGCCATCCATAGTGATGCAAATATAATAATTATGAATGGGGAATTTTCGATTTTGACTGGTGATGATGGTGTTCATGCAGAGAATGAACTATTAATTGCTAATGGAAGCATTCATGTCAATAAAAGTTATGAAGGAATAGAAGGAAAAACGGTCATTATAAATGACGGAGATATTTCTGTTGTAACAGCAGATGACGGTATTAATGTTAGTGATGGTAGTAGTGCTAGTGTGGGGCCTGGTGAAGGAATGGAAATGGAATCAGCAGGAAATGCGCTCTTAACAATTAATGGAGGGAATGTGTATGTGGATGCCGGTGGAGATGGTTTAGATGCAAATGGTTCTATAGTCATTACTGGTGGTACAACTATTGTTAGTGGACCGACAGATGCCGGAAATGGAGCATTGGATTATGATGGTACCTTGAATATAAGTGGTGGAACACTTATTACCTCAGGAAGTTCGGGTATGGCGCAAACAACGTCTGATACATCGGAGCAAAATTCTATTATGATGACTTATTCAGAAACGCAAAAAGCAGGAACGCTTATTCATTTGGAAGATAGTGATGGAAATACGATTGCCACAATTAAACCTGAAAAAGATTATCAAACCGTTGTCATCAGTACACCAGAGATTGTAAAGAATAACACCTATGTTTTGTATTCAGGTGGAAGTTCTACAAAGGTAGAAAGTAATGGGATATCAACTCTCAATTATGAAAAAGGGGAGAAGATAGTCGAATTTATTGTTGCTGATACGGTAACCTATGTAAATGAGTCAGGAATCTCAGAAGCTCCTACTAATAATATGGGAAGACCGGGAAGTAATGACGGTCAAGGACAAAGAGGAACTCCACCAACTGGCAATTTTGATGGTGGACAAGGAAGGGGTTCTACTGGTAGTAGTTCTCAATAGATTTTCAGAACATAAAAAGGACATTGAAACTCAATGTCCTTTTTAAATTTTATGGAGAAATATTTGAGTGAAGGTTCACTAATACTCTTCTAGAGAATAGCTAGTTACTTCTCCATAAAGGTTAAATAACGCTTTGCTTGTTTTGGATATAATCCTGCTGTAAGAAGCAAGGACCATGTTGTTTGCTCTCCTAAGCGGCCGATGGAACCATGAAGGATTATTCCAAGATAACGCTCGTCAATAGGAAGCTCAATTAGCTGAAATTGTTTATTTGTATGAATATCAGAAAGAAAAACGGTATTTCCGTCTATTTTTATAATTTGAAAAAAGCTGTCCTCTATATCCTGACATTTCTCGAAGTCCTGGCTAACTCTTGTTAAGTCTTTATTGTAATCCCAATTGGATTCAAAAAATTGAGGATACATCTGGAGATATAATTTATTTAATAATTCCTCACATAATTGCAATTCATGAATTGTCTCATCATAAGGAGTTAGCATCCGTGTCCAAGCAGTTTTTTTCCTTTGATCTAGCCATATAGAAAACTTTTTAAATTCGGATATAAAGTGTTGGATACTATTATGTTCTTTGGAAATTTTTATAGAGTTGGGTAGGTGAATATGGAGGAGTAATTCGATAAAAGATTTTTTGCATCTATCCCAAGAAACTGGCATGTTATCTTCTAGATAGTCAGTGAGATAACTAGAGAATGTTCGCAGAAACTCATTTCGGAAAAAATCAGTAGGGTTTTCCTTTTTATAGGCAATTAAATCATCGCCATAGTATTCAAATAGGCCACGATAGCGCATATTAAATTGGGAACTAATTTCAATTTTCTTTAGTATCTCGCTTCTGCTTTGTGTGCCAGTAAGAGGAATGAGCTTAATTTTTGTTTCTGAGGATTTTGTTCGTTCGCGGTGGTTAGTGTGGAAGGAAAAGCTTTTCATAAAATAAAATCAACCTTTCGTTTTTTTTATTTGAAATTTCTGACTATTTAATGGGGAGTTCTGAGAGGTTGACTCTATTATACCTACATGGCGGGGCTATGTCACTATTTTTATTTGTTAAAAGAAGATTGCCCTTCAAAGAATTAGTAGGGCAATCTTCTTTTAACTTTCTATTAGTATACTTTATCACCATTAAAGATAGAGTTTTTTACGATTACATAATCAACATTACGAATGGACTCTAATTTTTTACCACCTGCATAAGAGATGGAGGACTGAAGATCTTGTTCCATTTCTGTTAAGGTATCTTGCAAGGAGCCCTTATGCTCTACATACATCTTTTTGCCTTCGACGTTTTTCTTTTCTCCTTTTTGAAACTCAGAAGCAGAACCGAAATACTCTTTATAAAGTTTTCCGTCTTTTTCGGTGGTTTCGCCTGGAGACTCTTCATGTCCAGCAAATAAAGAACCGATCATTACCATCGTTGCTCCAAAACGTACTGATTTTGCGATATCACCATTTGTACGGATACCACCATCTGCAATAATTGGCTTGCTTGCAGCTTTGGCACACCAGCGTAATGCAGCTAATTGCCAACCGCCTGTTCCAAAACCTGTTTTGATCTTTGTTATACATACTTTACCAGGACCAATGCCTACTTTGGTAGCATCTGCACCTGCATGCTCAAGTTCTCTTACTGCTTCAGGAGTTCCGACGTTACCAGCAATAACAAAGCTATTCGGTAAATGCTTTTTGATATGTTTGATCATATTGATAACTGCATTCGAATGACCGTGGGCAATATCAATCGTAATAAAGTCAGGAACTATATTTTCTTCTGCTAATTGTATAATAAAGTCATATTCTTCTGGTTTAACCCCAACACTGATAGATGCGATTAATTCACGAGCTTGCATATCGAGGATAAAAGTCTTGCGTGTTTCTGGTTGGAAACGGTGCATAATATAGAAATAACCATTCTCAGCCAAATATACAGCGATTTTTTCGTCAATAATGGTTTGCATATTTGCAGGGACTACAGGCAGCTTAAATGTATGGCCACCTAATGTTACTGTTGTATCACATTCTGAACGGCTTTCTACAATACATTTAGCCGGAATTAATTGTATATCTTCGTAATCAAACACGTTATCCATTAAATACACTCCTAAACACGAATATTAAGGTCTTGTTATTTATAAAACGTTCGACCATTAGGTACTTTACATCATTTTTGCCAGGATGTCAAAGATTTTTCATTAAATGGGATTTTTTTATTAAAGCGGTATCATTTTGAGAGGAGTATCTTCTGTAAGAATAAGTTGGTATCTAAAAGATTGTTGTTTCGGCACTCAGCAAACAATCAGTGGGGACAGAAAAAATCCTCACTGATTTTAGTTTTACTTTTATGGGAAATATTATGTTTGCAAAATAGTAATAAACAGGAGAAAAAAATACCAATTAGTAAGAAAATTTAGCCCCAACCTTTGCCTCTATTATTAATTGGCCAGGTTCTAAATTGGTAGAAATTCCTCCAACCTCTCCAAAGGACATCTTTGCTAGTGGAATGGGAGTAATAGAATTAGCAGGAATCTCAAGGATTTTTACAGGAACAGGATCGATTGATATTTGTAATGCATTAGCAATAGCCTTCGCTTTTGAAAGAGCATCTTTTACAGCCTTTTGAAGCGCTCGCTCATAATGCTCTGAACGATTGCTAACATCAAAGTGAATGCTGGTCACTTGATTTGCGCCATTTTGAACGGCTGTATCAATAACGGTCCCTGCAACCTGAATCGTCTCCACGACGATAGAGAGTAGATGGGTTACCTTATAGCTTTTAAAGACTTGTTTATTTTCCACATAGTCGTATTGTGGAAAAATAGTATAGTCAATGGTTTGAATATTGGTAGAAGGAATACCTAAGTTTAAAATAGATTTCACAACTTGCTGGTGTATTCTAGCATTTTCCTGCTGTGCTGTTGTTACATCTTTGGACTCGGTGTTTATGCCAAGCGTTATTTTGCAAATAGTCGGTTCGATGGACAGTGTACTGCTTCCGTATACCGTTAATTTCCTATTGGCAGGCGATTGTGTATAAGAACCGGGAGAGGAATGGTACATTATTATTCACCTCTGTTTTTAGATTTTTTATAGCCTTTCGAAGAGGGGGGATCAGCTGGGATTACTTTACAGCTATGAGTCAGCAAAGCTTAATGGAAGTAAGGAAAACAGTTCTATAAAGAATATACAGGTTTTAAATTTGTATGAGGAAAATTTATTCTTATTTTATTTTTTGATATTTTTTTGAATTTGGCAGCATGAAAGCAACAGGTCAGGAGAAAAACTAGATAAAATTTATCGTTATTTTAGAAAAATGAACGGTTGAAGGATTTTTTCACTTGAATAGAATGGAGAAAAAATAAGATTAATTGAGTTATGATACAAAAATCAAATAAATGATCCAATCGGAAAGAGATATGATCCAAAAACGAAATATATGATCCAATCTCAAAAAAACATAATAAAAACTGCCCACTTTTAGCGGACAGTCTTATTTTCACATAGAAGAAGAGGAGGTATATATTTTTGTCTTTCTTTCCATTCTTCCATGAAGTAGATAATAGAGAACAATAACAATAAGAGCCAATACACTTAATATCATATAAAGATGAGGATAGCCTGTAAGTGGTATAAGGAATCCAAGTACATATGGTCCAAAACCTAAGCCTGCATCTAAGAAAATATAGTAGGTAGATGTTGCAAGTCCAATCCGATGAGGAGCAGTTGCCTTTACTGCTACAGCTTGAGCACAGGATTGCATGTTACCAAACCCAAATCCAATCAATACCCCAGATAATAATAAAGTGAAACTGCTTTCTGACTGGCTTAATAAAAGAAGACCAGCGCTTAGCAAAATGATAGCGGGGTACATCACATAATTAGCACCCTTGCTATCCATCAATCTACCAGTAAATGGTCTGGAAACCATAATGGCTGCTGCATAGACGATAAAGAAGAAGCTAGCCGCATCTACTAGATTAATTTCTTTTGCGTAAAAATTAATAAACGATAAAACACTAGAATAGCATAACGATACGAGTAAGATTATGAACGCAATCGGCAATGCTTTAGGCTCCAAAAAGCTAGAAAGTGATAGGCCAGTTGCTTTGGTTGTACTGTCAGCTTTAGCTTTTGCCAATTCTGGTACTTTTACGAGAATTCCAATAAGAAGTGAAACTATTCCTAAAAGAAGACAAAAACTAAAAATAACTTGGAAGGTAGTATGTTGACTCATAAATAATCCGATGAAAGGTCCAATAGCAGTTGCTAAGGTTGTGCTCATGCTAAAGTAGCCAATTCCCTCTCCTTTTCGAGTGGAGGGGATAATATCTGCAACAATGGTACCTGCGGCTGTACTAGCAATTCCGAGTGTGATCCCATGTAAAAAACGGTTAAATAAAAGAAAGTTAATGCCTAAATCCACAAAATAAAGACCAGTAGTAATGGTAAAACAAAGAAGGCCGATCATTAACGTTTTCTTTCGACCGATTCGATCAATGGCTTGACCAATAAATAGACGACCAATTAGCGTTCCGATAATAAAAATCCCTGTTACCAAACCTGCTTGGCTAGTAGTAGCTTGGAATTTACCCACTGCAAAGACAGCAATGGTCACCATTAATAAATAAAAAATAAGCGTTAAAAAGAAATTGACAGAGGAAATAACAATAAATTCCTTTGTCCATAATTTGTCCTTTGACATACTCACTAAAAAAATCCCCCTATTTTAATAGATTATTCCGAATGCTACTCATAATTTGAATCATATCCTCTAACTCTTTCTCTGTAAGATTATGAACAATTTCTTCCTCAAATTCGTTGACAGCAATTCGCACCTTTAAATATGTTTCTGTTCCTAACTTGGTTAGCTGCATTCTTTTCTCGCGTTTATCCTGACTTGTTATTTGTTCTACGTAGCCAAGTGATTCTAGCTGTTGAATGGTTCTTGTAATCGTTGGCTTTTCCACGCCTTGATAACTAGAAAGCTCCACTAAAGTTGCTGAACCATATTCATATAAATAGAAAAGAATAGTCCATTGTGCCCTTTGTATGTGATGGGTCCCTAGCACATGAACAAGTCTATTTTCAAATGGTCGATATAGTAATAATAGTTGGTGAAAAAAACGTTGCGAGGTTTTAATATTCGCCACTCCTTTGCAAGGGGAAAATAGTTATCTAAGGTAACTGTTATCATTGATAACTAATAATATAGCAGATAATGCACGGTTATGTCTATGGGATGAAAGTTAGTTTCCACTACAAATAGCTTATAAATATAGGTTTTAGGGGATAAAAAAAGATTTGCTTATACCAGATAGATATAAGCAAATCTTTTTTCTTATACGGCTCTATTCCAGAATCGAGCTTCCGCTACACCTGTAACAAAGTCGTTAATGGTATCCTTCGCAAAATCGAATATACCTGTCTCGTTTATGAGCACACGACTTTTATTTAATACGGCATAGTCACTTACGGAAATACCCAAAGGTTTATAGTGATTAAAAGTCATTTCGATAAATTCAATGGCTTTGTTCTCAATTTTTCTGTTAGTGCTAATAAGCAGTGCAGCGTCAAAAAGGCTAGAATCCGCTGTATCATACGTATCGGTCACCTTTAATTCTCCATCTATCACATGCATTGTTTTATCAACGATACTAAAATTTATTTTATTCGCCGCTAATGCTTGAACCCATTGTGACAATTGAGCTTTATCTGGTTCTCCATTTAGAAGGATTGCGACACAACGGGTGTCGGGTTTTTTCACGGTATTCGCCATGCTTAGAGCAGGAGATTTTTTCGTTGATTTTACTTCCAAGTTGTCTGCGGGTAATAGTGCTCCAATGTTTTGGGCCACTTCTTCTGCTACGCTACGATCAATTCGGTTGAGAAGTTCTACTGCATTATTTTTAACGGTTTCTGACTTGCACTTGCCTAGCTCAAAGCTAAAGGCATCCTTCACATGCTGCTGTTCAAATGGAGCTAAGCTATTATAGAATAATTTGGCTTGTGAATAGAAATCAAGGAAGCTTTCGCTACGGCCTCTTATTTTTCTGCCATCAACCTTTTCCTGATAATGCTCATAACCGCCTTGCTCAACAGGTACTGGTTCTGGTTGGTTATTATTTAATGTATTATTATGGTAGCTTGTTTGTCCGTGATGAATGGCCATTTGATGCATGCCATCTCTTTGATTATTATGAAAAGGACATACTGGCTTATTAATCGGAATTTGGTGGAAATTAGGTCCACCAAGTCTGGATAATTGGGTATCGGTATAGGAGAATAGACGACCTTGTAATAATGGGTCATTTGAAAAGTCGATTCCAGGGACAACGTGTCCAGGATGAAATGCAACCTGTTCTGTTTCTGCAAAGAAATTATCAACATTCTGATTTAAGGTCATCTTTCCAACAATTTTGACTGGAACCAATTCTTCCGGCCAAATTTTGGTTGGATCCAATATGTCAAAATCAAATGCAAATTCATCTTCTTCAGAAATGATTTGTAAGCCTAGTTCCCATACTGGATAATCCCCTTTTTCAATTGCTTCATACAAATCTTGGCGATGGAAATCTGGGTTTTTTCCTGCTGTCTTTTGCGCTTCATCCCAAACCTGTGAATGAATGCCGAGCTTCGGTTTCCAATGAAACTTAACGAAATGGGCCTTTCCTTCTTTATTAACCAGGCGGAAGGTGTGTACACCAAAACCCTCCATCATACGAAGGCTGCGGGGAATTGCCCGATCACTCATTACCCACATAAGCATATGGGCTATTTCGTGATTTTGTCCGGCGAAATCCCAAAAGGTATCATGCGCGCTAGCTCCTTGTGGAATTTCATTATGAGGCTCTGGCTTTACTGCATGTACAAAATCAGGGAATTTAATTGCGTCTTGAATGAAGAATACAGGAATATTATTTCCAACTAAATCGTAATTGCCTTCATCAGTATAAAACTTAACAGCAAACCCGCGCACATCTCGAACGGTATCACTAGAGCCCCTAGAGCCTTGGACAGTAGAAAATCGGACGAAAACAGGCGTTGTTTTATTTGTATCATTTAGGAAATCTGCTTTGGTATATGGTTCAAGGGATTCATATAGTTGAAAAACGCCGTGAGCACCGACTCCGCGTGCATGCACAATACGCTCAGGAATTCTTTCGTGGTCAAAGTGCGTCATTTTTTCCCTAAAGTGAAAGTCCTCCATAAGAGTAGGTCCTCTTAATCCAGCTTTTAACGAGAATTCATCCTCTGCCATTTTTAAGCCTTGATTAGTTGTTAATCCAGCTGTTTGTTCATTATCAATGGTGTATTTCTTTAATTGCTCGATTTTTTTATTTTCCATTACAATACCTCCCAAATGATAATATGTATTAATTAATAATCAATATTGTTATTTATACCCAACCTTATTCATTTAAAACATGCCAAAAATAAAAAAAGCTAAGACTGCTCTTATAATCCAGTCTTAGCTTTTTCTATTAAACTACCTCTGAGGGATTTTCTTGATTTGCTGGCCATTCGCTGGTAAATTCCTCTACATCATATTCAAAAAAATCTTTTAAGTTAGCTTCTTTATCATCCAAAAATAACTCATCGGTTACAGCTGTAACAATGCGAGGAATGCCATATCTCATACCAGATAGGGCGGAAGCAGATAATCCGCAGCTAATTAAAGCTGCGTAATTAAAGGAGTATATGCCGTGAAGCATAGCTTCTCCTTTTTTATCTCGGCTGATAAAGGAAAAACCAAGACTTAAATAGGGATGTGCATCGAGTGTTTCAGATGCTATTTCTTCCGGTGCATCGTATCGGTCTTTCCAGCGGGCAATATGTTTTTCAACTAAACGTAATTCTGGACGCAGTTTAGGATCAGTTAATAAACCGGTACTAATGAATAGAAAATCAAAGAGATAGGTCCCCTTTGGTGTCGTTATTTCAGCTTTATCTCCTTTTTCTGCTACGTTAACCCATGGTGAGCCAAGATGAAGATGGAATCCTGGCCAGGAAGATGCTCGATTAAATGTATCATTCGTTGGTGGTTGATTGTGCTGAAAGAAGTGAGCAATTCCTGCGTATTTATCTTCATCCGATAATGCAGGGAAATGCTCAATCATTCCAGACACTTCCATCTGCCTAATAGGATTAATACGTTGCATTTTTGGGCGACGGATGAATACATGTGCTTCAGTGACCCCTTGGGATAAAGCGAAATTAGCATTATCAAATGCCGATGCACCACCACCTAAAATAGCTACCTTTTTTCCTTGTAAGGAATCAAAATCAATTGGTGCGGAGGTATGGGCATATAAATGAGTAGGGAGGTTGTTGGAAATCATGGATGGAACATGCCATTCTCCGCCCCCTTGGATGCCAGTTGCTAAAATTACTTTACGAGCAAGCAAGGTAGAAGGGGTCGTTCCGTTTCTTTTTATATGAAGACGATGTAATCCTTTTTCTAGTGGTTCGATTAAAGTTAGTTTTACTTCATTTTGAACGGGCAATTGTAGAATTTGTCGATACCATTTTAAATAATTCATCCAATCTCCACGAGGGATTTTATCGACTTTTTCCCAACCTTCCACACCGAATTGTGCTTCCCACCAAGAGCGAAAAGTTAGAGCCGGGATTCCGAGATCAATGGAAGTTAAATGTTTAGGGGTACGTAAGGTGACCATACGAGCATAGGTTTCCCAAGGTCCTTCAAGTCCTTCATTGTTTTCATCGATTACGAGAATATTTGAAACTCGTTCTCGTAAAAGCCCGAATGCAATTCCTAATCCAGATTGTCCTCCCCCAATGATGACTACATCAAAAACATGGCTCTCTGAATGAGTTTTTGGACGAACCCAATTTGGTCCTCCGTAATTAAGGTAAGCTAAATCTGTTTGTACACGTTTATTTAAGGCTTCTAAACTCATATTGTTAACATCCTCCCCCTTGCAAATAAAAAACAAATGTGAACTTTCCTCACATTAGTTTGTCATGCCAATATATTAACATGTTCATTTGTTTATTGTATGTATAATATATCTAAATTTTCTAAAAAATTTTAGTCAATTCGTTTAAAGGCTTCCGTTATAGAAGAAATTGCATAATAACAGAAACCTATCCTTCATTAAACTTTGTTATTTAGCTTAATTACATCCTTTTTCTCATGCCAACATTTTTTGCCTTATGCTTCCATAGAATTTGTTTAATTGATGGAGCAATGTCTTCTGGGCTTTGGATGATTAAAATAATTTCTGGTATGTTTCGATACATCGAGTTCTTTTTCTTTCGATGGAAAAAATAATATAGAAAATATCCGAAGAAAAAACCGATAATGGCAGCAATAATCCCGCTGAAAACGGGTCCTAAAAATAATTTAAAGCCAACGCTTGCGCCTATGACTGATAACCCAGTAGCAAATGCAATCCCAATTTCAAAGGAAGAAACATGTATATCAATAGGGAATTTTTTTTTATTACTGATAGGTGGTAATTCGTTCATATAAAGAACCATTATCTCTTCCGGAGGAATCCCATATTGTTCAATCTCGGAAAGTGCATGTTCGATTTCAATGGAGGGTTGAAAAGTTCCGACTATAATCATCCTTTTGCACCTCTTAAACTAAATTTGGAACCAGCATATCGATTGGTTAAGCGTTCTTCTTGTGATTCTTGAACAAGTATATTATGGTGAACGCAAGTAATATAAGCATGGTAAACGGATCCACCAAGAACTGAAGGCATAAACAGTAACCAATGTGGGTTTAACATTTTAATGGAAGAATCAAAGTCACCAATCATGGATAATATTAGTGATTTATGGACATGCGAAAGTAAAATGTACATCCACCACCAAAAAATTGCGTAAAAGCCTAAAAATACTCGATGATTATATAGCTGACCCAATCCAGGAAATAGGAGGGAATATAAAGCACTAATCAGAGGATTTCTAATCTGCAAGTATTGTATTTCTGTTGGGAATATCTGTACATTAGATAAATTTGGAATAGATAAATGAACCAACTTATTAAATTGATTTGCAGCACGATAACTGTCACCTACTGTTAATAGATAAATGGCAATATAGCCAATCATCCAATCCAAATTGATTACAGATTTAGCTAGTTCCACTTCTCCACAAAAGGAATAAACCATTGCCTCGTTAATATGTGCACCTGTATTAATGATTAATTCTAAAAGTGTGAGTAAGGTTCCACGTGCATATTGATTAAGCAAATAATGACCAAAACCTGGGAATACAGCTGACCACCAAGCGACTATGCAGGGTCTATGATACATAATATAGGAAATACCGGCTGTGCTGTATTTTGCTTTTGTAAAGGTTAATGTTTCACTCATTTATATACCTACTTACTAATTTTGGAATATATATATAGGGTGTGAAAAAAAATTAATCCTATTCATGTATTTACAAAAATCGGATATAATTGGTATTGATTTACATGTGCATGAAAGAAGAAGGAAAGCTTTTTGATATTTAATTGAATAGGCTTTCATCATATAAGTTGACTAGCTATGCTGTTTATATTAGAATATATTTATACTTAAAAATTGCATACTCCAAAGGGGAGTAGCTTACAGTTATGTCGTCAATACGCGATTGAATCGCCGGCTTAACTGGCAACTAAATGTTGTTTGCGAGACCTTTGCCGTTCTTTGGTAAAGGGATAAATAGATCAAATTTTAAAGCCTTTACCAATAAAATGGTAGGGCTTTTTATTTTTCTAGCAAATACTAAAGGGAGTTAGGAAGATATATGAGCCTAAGTTGTAATCTTAAGCATGGACAAAATGGATGAACAATAATCAGGAGGAATAGAAATGAAGAAAATTTTATCCGCAATTCTCACACTAGGATTGGTTTTATCCCCGGTAAGTATCATATTTCAAGATACGGTAACAACAGTAGAGGCCAAGTCCTATAAATCTGGAAAAAGGAGCTTTAATAACAATAATACCAATACAAACACAAATTCCTTTTTCCAAAAGAAAAATAATACAAATGACACGACAAAATCTAATCAATCCACTACCGCGAAAAAGTCTGGCGGCTTCTTCTCAGGCGGAGGACTAATGAGAGGGCTAATGGTCGGTGGACTTGCTGGTCTATTATTTGGTAGTCTTTTTGCTAACATGGGAGCATTTGGATCTATGTTAGGGCTTCTAATTAATATTATCGCTATCGTTTTAGTGTTTAATTTGATTAAGAAGCTATTCACTTTCTATCGAAACAAAAAAAGAGAGGAAGCAAATAATTGGAGAAATTAATTATCCCAGAACAGGATATTATTAATGCGATTTGTGTCTACGTCGCGCGTAAGAAACAGGTAAGACCAGAGGAAGTGGAAGTAGAGCTAATGTACGACGATGACTATGGTTTTTCAGCTGAAGCCTTTGTCCATGATCGTAAGCAAGTGCTAATCACACAAAATATGATTGAAGCACTACGTTTATGGCTAGACGAGTATTTAAATATGGATCCGTATATTGGATTGAAATTAGTATTAGATGATGTAGAGGGAATTATTGCAGTAGGAAAGTAGCAAAAAGGAAAGAGGATACCAATGCTAGGGAAATTGGTATCCTCTTTTTTGCCTGTTACTTTCTTATTCAGAGAAGTTAGATGCGCCAACTGTCTCCTATAGAAAACATTTGTTCTCACTTATATAAGTAGAAACTTTGTTTTAAAAAATCAATCGAAATTTAATTTATAATCTTCTGACTTTATCATTTTTAATTTCTTCGAAAATACATAAAGGAAGAACACGTTTAAAAGGAACGGTATAATTAAAAAGGTAGAAATCATAATTGCGATATTTTTATTGCTCCATCCACCATCTGCTAAGCGCATAAAGTTCATAGGGCCAACTAAGCCTGATAATCCAAAGCCTGCACTATAAGGTGTTCCTTGGATGTTTAAGAACCCTGCTAATCCACCTAATATGGCAGCAGTAATAATCATCGGAATAACAATCTTCGGTTTCATAAAGAAATTTCCCATTTGAATTTTAGGAGATCCAAGCACATGTGCTAAGGCAGTTCCCAAAGAGTTTGCCTTATAGCTTGCGATAGCTAATCCAATTCCTGCAGCTACAATCCCGAGATTTGCTGCCCCTGAGCCAATTCCAGACAGGGATATAACAGTTGCCACACCTACTGTGGAAACAGGGGAAAGAATAATTAAGCAGAATACTACTGCGATAACAATGCCCATAAGGATTGGCTGTAAGTTCGTTATATTTTCGATTGCGACGCCAATTAATCCAGTAGTAGATTTCATAAATGGCAATAATAAATATCCAGCCATTCCAGGTATTAAAATACTTAAAGTCGGTAAAAGAAGAATAGAATAGGCTTTTAACCGGTTGCCTACAAAGCGAACAAACAATACGGCAAGTGCAGCCGTAATACCCGTATTTACAACAACCCCAATGCCATTTAAAGTAAATAATCCTTCTGCTGTTTTTTGAACCACGCCACTTCCAACCATTGCAGCAATACCAATGCTAGCTGTTTGAATAGAGGATAGTTTAAATGATATTCCTACCATTACACCAATCAACACGGGTAATAAGCTCATAATAAATGCAGTAATATCTAATACGTGTTGAAGTGGAGGAAAGAAAGGAATAAAGAGCTTTAATATTTCGCCAAGCAATGCATTTGGGATTAAAGAAACGACAATTCCGATACTCATACCATTTAATAATTTACTGAAAAACTCCTTCACATTTGAACTCCCCATTCACCTTGAATTTGGAGTTTATTATATGTAAAATCTGGATAACCGTCAACGGTTATTTTTAATGCTTCAACGTGAAAAAGCGAACTACAGAAAAAATGATTGTGCTTTTTAAAACCTCTATATAAATTGCAATGAATCGAATGATTATTTTTGAAAAATGTAAAAAGATTCCCTTAAAAAAATACAAAATGTAAAAACAGAAAGGAGTTCCTCCTTTTATGAGGGAACTCCTACATGAAAATCCAAGATTAAAATGTTAAGATCAAAGCTGGTTTTCTCCTATTTTAGCTTTCCGGACATCTCGAGACTCCTTGTCAAAGTTTCGGAAATACTGTTCTAGCTGTTCCAATGTTTTTCCTTTTGTCTCAGGCAAGAATTTGCTAACAAACGTTATCGCAAATATGCCTAGTATAGCGAACAGAAAGAATGAATTGGATAAGCCAAATTTATCGAGAAGTATCGGGAAAACTAAACCAATGAGAAAGTTTGTTGTCCACAAACAAAATACGGAAACACCCATTCCTAATCCTCGAAGCTTTAAAGGGAATATCTCCGCTAACATAAGCCAAGTGACTGGTGATATTGCTCCTTGTTGAAAAGCAAGGAAGGTAACGGTCATACTTAGTACAGCGTATGGAAGAATAGCTGTTCCGCTTAAAGCGAATGAGAAGATTCCTATCAAGAGTAATGTAGTTGTTGTACCAATTAAACCTGTAATTAGCATTGGTTTTCTTCCGATACGTCCAAGTAGCCATATTCCTACGAAGGTAGCTAAAACAGAAATTACGCCATTTGCGATATTTGCTATTAAGGCAACCTCGGTAGAGAATCCTGTACTTTGCAATATTTGTGTACCATAGTACATAATCGAATTTACACCTGTGATTTGTTGAACAATAGCAATCCCAATTCCTAGAAAAACAATTCTTCTGATCCAAGGCTCTGCTAAATCTTTAAAGCCAACTTGTTCGACCTGTTCTTCGGTTTCAATAGCTTTCTTAATTTGCTGCAATTCTGTTTTTGCACGTTTTTCTTTTCTAATATGCAATAGTACATGAAAAGCATCTTTAAACCTGCCTTGCGATGCATACCATCTAGGACTCTCCGGTACAGCTAGCATGCCTATCCATAGGACAATGGCTGGTATTGTCGCAATGACGAGCATATATCTCCATGCGTGTCCGGAACCATCCATTGTATTTCCGATTATAGCATTCGTTATATAGGCCAGTAATTGACCTGTAACAATCATTAGTTCATTTTGCGTTACCATTTGACCACGTTGTTCGGCAGGGGACATTTCTGCCAGAAAGGTAGGAACAGCTACAGATGCTCCTCCAACAGCGATACCGAGTAAGAAGCGGAAAGTAACCATTATGGGGACGTTCGGTGCAAAAGTACAACCGAGAGTTGTAATAAGAAAAATAACAGCAAGATAAAGAATAACCTTTCTTCGTCCATAGCTATCTGCGAGTTTTCCACTGAACATCGCTCCGAATGCGGCTCCGAATAATAGGGAACTAGCAACGAGACCCTCAGTGACTGCATTGAGGTTAAGCTGGTCTGGAAGAGCCATATATGGTAAAGCTCCATTAATTACACCAGTATCAAAGCCAAAAAGAAGGCCACCAAATGTAGAGATAATTGCAATAATTTTTAAATTGTTTTTTTGATTTGTTTTTTTGTTCCTACTGTCAGGGTTTAATTGATCACTCATTGTATTTACTTTCTCCTCCTCTTATAATAATGAGTTTCATTATTATATTTGTATTTGAAATGTAAATCGATTGTCATCTCCTTTTCGGTTTAGTTTATTGTTCTATCCCTTATGGAATGCTAAAACTTTTGTCGGTAAGATAAGTTACAATTACTTTTCTTGGATAGTAAAAAAGAATAGAACAGTTTTATTATACATTATTATCAGAATATTTCAAATTGTTCATGATGGTGAATTATGTAAGGGATAGACGTACCAATACATTACCCAGATAAAAAAAATTAAAAACATCTTTGAAAATAGGAGACAGTTTATCTCTATTCAATTGGGATATAGGGAATTAAATGCGAATAATATGTTGTTTGGAGAGGTGTATTATCCGTTATCAGTGATTTCGAAAATGGAGAAGAGCATTTTAAGCAATAAAAAGTAGGAGACCGCTGAAAAAGAATCTCCTACCGTAAATTAGCTTTGCAGTTGTTTTAATTGAAAAAACTTCCCTTTTTTACCCATTAATTCATCATATGTTCCAAATTCGATACAGCTTCCATTTTCAATCACGGCAATTTTTTCTGCGTTTTTAATGGTCGATAATCGATGAGCCACAATGAAGGTGGTTCTATTTTTGCATAAAACCGATAAAGATTCTTGGATTTTTGCTTCAGAATGGCTGTCTAAGGCAGAGGTAGCTTCATCTAGAATGATTACTTTTGGATTCCGGATTAGGGCTCTAGCTATGGAAACTCGTTGTCTTTGACCACCTGAGAGTTTATCGCCATGTTCGCCTATCTTAGTATTTAAACCTTCGGGAAACTTTTGTATGACTTCCCAAAGGTTTGCGGCTTTAAGCACTTCTTTTAAGCGTTCTTCAGAGACACTTGGCATCCCATATGTGACATTTTCCCTGATAGTGCCAGAGAAGAGAATAGTTGATTGCGGTACGACTGCCAAATGATTTCGGTAAGAGCGTAAATCGAGTAAAGACATGTCATGGCCATCTAAAAGGATTTTCCCTTTAGTTGGTTGGATATAGCCAATCAGCAAATGAAGAATGGTGGATTTTCCAGAACCAGACTCCCCTACAAAGGCTATCGTTTCTCCTTGGTTTATTTCTAAATGTAAGCTATGGAGAATATCCTTCTTTTCATTTGTATAACGGTATGCGACATTTTGAATGGAAAACTGACCCTTCACTTCTTTCAGCTTTTTCTTATTATCGTGTTTTTCTACTTCTCCTGCTGTAAGAACTTCACCAATTGATTCTACAGATTCCATTCCCTTTGCAATAGTTGGAATTAAAGTAATCATACTAGAAACGGAGTTAACTACTGTTGTAAAGTATGTTTGATACATTACTACCTCCCCGGGGGTAATCGTCCCTCTTAATGCTAGAATACCAGTAAATACTAAACAAATTATTTGGAAGATTTGAAAGCTAGCCCAACTCACAGCCCCAAATAGGGATTGGATCATATCTAAATGAAAGCCTTTTGATAAAATTTGCTGGAAGCGGTTGTTCAAACGAGTGACTTCCTGTTTTTCTAATGCATGGGCTCTTGCAATTGGAACTAACTCAATCATTTCAATGACACGAGCGGATGTTTCTTCCATTTCTCGGCGAAATTCTGAATTAGAGTTCTTTATTTTTTTTCGAAAGGCAACAATGATAATAGCTGAAATAGGGACAGTCAGAAGAAAAAATAAAAAAACAGTTGGACTGTTATATAAGGTAATCCCTAGTGCAACAATCAAGTTAACTAATATATTTAAGCTGGAGACAAACACTTGGGAGGATAGTGTTTGAACAGCTTCTACATCTCTCATTATTTTTGATTGGAGTCGTCCAGACTGCATTTCTTTTTGAAAGGGAATGGACAGTTCCTGCAATTTTTTGATAAGAGAAGCACGAAGTCCTGATTCCACGTTGCGAATAGCCAAGCTATTATATTTCGTATGATAATAATTAGTCAGTATATTTTGTAATACGAGGATAGCCATAACGATAGCGTTTAAATAAATGGTACGAATGCCGCCACCATCTCTTAAGGTAGCGGCATTTATAACATTGGCGATTGCAATGGGCATTACCCATGCAGGGATATGCTTTATTGTATAAAAAACAGCGGAAAGTAATAGTTTTATATAATGTCCTTTGTATAGATGGATTAATACTTTAAAAGAGTTCTTTTGATGAGTGTCATAGCTTTGTTGAACAATTTTCTCTAATGTATCCAAGTTAATCCCACTCCTTAAACCTATGCCTTATAGACGGTGATATATCTCGTGAATATAATCAATTGCAGGTTTAATCGATTCTCTTTTTGTTTCTTCCAAAGTAGCATGCAGAAAGGGTCTATCGTGCTTTAGATAAGAAAGAATTGGTTCGAAATTCAACATTCCTTTTCCAACAGGGACGATTTCGAGTTTTCCATTATGAACGGTGAAATCCTTTAAGTGAATCATCGCGATATGGTCATGTAATAAATCGATTGCATCCTTTAAAACCTCATCTCGGTTTGAGATATTTTCAAGATTGATCAAGTTTGCAACATCCAAAATTATTTTTAAATGGGGTGATTGGACTTCCTCTACAAGACGTCTTGCTAATTTAGCAGTATAGAGAGGATGATTAAGTCCTGCTTCGATTCCTACTGTAGCGCCAAAATGTTCAGCGTATTCTACCATCTCGATTACAGAACTTCTGACAATTTGATAGGCTTCTTCTGTAAAGTTTTCTGGAGTATAGCCGTTGCCAACACTGCCAGTTTCTGTGCCAACTATACTAGTCCGGAAATCACGGGCAAGCTGTAAATGGGTTTTAAAGTTCTCTAAAGCTTCCTTACGAACAGAAATATCCTTGCTTGAAATGTTAACATAGCAGCCTAGTGTACTAATTTTGATTCCGTTTCTAGCGAAATAATCGCCAAAAAAGCTTGCGATTCCTGGTGACAAGCTTTGAAAGGAAGGGACAAGCTCTGGAAAGGATTTTTTTATAGCAAATTGAATATTGGAGAACTGATAGCTTTTTAATTGCTCACACAGTTCTTGTAAATCCAGCTGCCCTAAATCATGTGCGCGGATACCAAGATTGAGTGTATTCATTATGGTTATCTCCTTTATTCTTATTTCAGAAAGTACTTTAAAGATAAGTTACTTTCCTTAATCTCTTTAACAATCAGGTGAGCTATTGCTGCAGCTCCTTGCTCGTTAAAATGGGTATCATCTTTAATGCCATTTGGGTAATTACTTGATTCATTGGGTTCCAAATGGAGAAAATACTTTTTAGATAACATGGGACCTAATGATTGAAGTAGCTCTATTGATCTTTTATGAATATCAAGAAAGGTTACCTGGTACTGTTCTGCAAAGTCCTTCATTGCTTGCGGATATTCACCAAGAGAAAAAGAATCAATCGTATCGTTTATAAAATGCCTGCGCGAAACAGAAGACAGTAAGACAGGGATAGCACCATGTTTAAAGGCAGTATTTACAAAGGTATGTAAATTTGTTTGGTAATCTCCATAAGGGATTGTTCCGCGTGCTGGGTCTTCTTTTTGGTCATTGTGTCCAAATTGGATGAATAAATAATCCCCAGGTCGG
>NZ_DALZDK010000028.1:28954-31493 GCF_031978665.1 Niallia sp.
AGTCCTTCATTTATAAAGGACTTTGTGCTCCTGCCATTTACCGCTCTATTTTGAATAACAATATCGTCTGTGAAGTAGGATGAAAGTTTCTCTCCCCAGCCTGTTTCTGGACGTTTATTAGTCTGTTTTTCTGCTGCTGTGGAGTCTCCTGCTAGAAAAATAGTTGTAGTTTCAGGCATGCTTTCCCTCCAAGCTTTTGTCATCGAATATATTTTTTAACCATATCTCAGCAAAGCTCAGCCACCGCTCTACATAGGGAAATTCCTTTGCCATTCCCAATCCATGTTTTCCAGACGGGAATACATGATATTCAAATGGAATGTTGTGCCGAGCAAGGCTATTAGCTAAAAGGATCGTATTTTGAATGGGTACAGATTGATCATCAGCAGTGTGCCAAATAAAGGTTGGAGGTGTATGTTCGTCGATGAGATGCTCTATGGAATAACTTTCGACTAAGTGCTTAGAAGGCTGTGTGCTTCCTAAAAAATGCTCTCGACTTCCAGCGTGTCTAAATGGTTCTGTGAATGTGATAACAGGGTAGCACAAGAGTAACGCATTTGCTCGATTCGTAATTTTTGTGCCGGCTAAACCAGCTAAATGTCCTCCAGCAGAAAAACCTAATGCTCCTATCTTATTTTCTGTTATGTGCCACTTTTTTGCGTGCTTGCGTAGTTGAATAAAAGCTTCCTCTAGTTCTTTTACCATACTTAGATGATCAATCGTGCCAATGGGATAATAGAGAACCCCGGCGTGATAACCGATTGAATGAAGCCATTTTACGATAGGTTTCCCTTCTTTTTCTGCCAAATGGTGGTACCCTCCACCTGGAAAAACCAGAATGAAGGGTCTCTCATGATCATCTAAGAGGGAAATACTTACAGTCATTTGCTGATTAGATGTTATAGTTTCATTACTAAACTTATCGTGTATGATTTTTAGCATAGGAACGCTCAAATCCAAAGTATTGGTGGGCATTGTTATAGCTAATTGCTTCAACTATATTTCCAAGCAATGTTTCGTCTTCTGGTGCTTCGCCTCGTTCCACGATTTCTCCAATAAACTCACAAAGCACACGACGGAAATATTCATGCCTTGTATAGGAAAGGAAGCTGCGAGAATCTGTTAGCATTCCTACAAAGGTTGATAAGAGCCCAACATCACTAAGAACCGTTAATTGATGGCGCATTCCTGCCCGAGTATCGTTATACCACCAACCAGATCCTAACTGGAGCTTACCAGGCGTATTTTTTTGAAAGGATCCCATTAAGGTAGCTAAGACAAAGAAATCATTTGGGTTAAGGGAATAAAGAATCGTTTTAGGTAATTTGCCTTCTTTCTCCGCTCGATTTAGCAAGCGCTGTAAAGGAATGGTAAGAGAAAGATCGTTGACAGCATCATATCCAGTATCAGGTCCTAATTGTTCAAACATCGCTGTATTTGTATTGCGATATGCATGGATATGGAGTTGCATCGTCCAACCTTGATCATAATAAAAACCAATTAAGCGAGTAAGTGTTTCTGTACGATATGCACTAATTTCGTATGGAGTTAAAGCTTCATTCTTGATTCTCTTTTGAAAAATTACTTCAAGGGTTTTCTCATCTGCCTCTTCATATGTCAATATATCTAGCGCATGATCCGATAACCTTCCACCCATATGATGAAAATAGGAAACGCGGTTTTTAAGTGCTTCTATTAAAGCTTGATAGGAAGTTATTGGTGTTTGTGCTTGTATGCCTAGCTTTTCAATCCATTCGATGAAGCCACTTTGATCAATATTTAAGGCTTTATCAGGACGGAAGGAAGGGAGTACTTGAAAGTGTTGTTCCTCCTTCTGTATCTGTTGGTGATAATAAAGTGTATCGGTTGGATCATCTGTCGTACATACGACTTTTACATTGGAGTTAATGATAATATTCCGTCTTTTAAATTCGCTGGAAGCTAATTTTTCATTTGCTAGGTCCCAAATAAGAGGAGCATTTTCTTCGTTTAACAATAAGTCAATTCCAAAGAAACGCTTTAATTCTAAGTGAGTCCATGCATATAAAGGATTGCCAATCGTTTTTGGAACAGTGCGTGCCCATGCTAAAAATTTGTCATAATCAGAAGCATCACCTGTTATATGGGATTCAGGAATTCCGTTTGCACGCATTAAGCGCCACTTATAATGATCCCCAGCCAACCAAGCGTCTGTAAGATTTTTGAAGTTTTTGTTCTCATAAATTTCTTTAGGGTCTAAGTGACAATGATAGTCGATAATTGGCATGGTTTTTGCGTAATCATGAAAAAGTTTTTGAGCTATTTCTGTTTTCAATAGAAAGTTATCATTAAGAAACATACGAATCCCTCTTTCGTTATTTTTATTGTTTTAGTGTATTGCTGGAAAAATAGATTAATGTTTATTTTTTGATAGATTTGATGAAATTAAATTTGTCAAAGCTCGTTTATGCTAGATTTAAGCAAGAAAGGAAACAGAGATAGTGCCTCTGCGCCCGCAAACCCGGAAAACGAGCGGAAAAGGTAACAGAGAGAGCATCTC